>DATFVT010000269.1:0-7750 GCA_035260105.1 Acidimicrobiia bacterium | reverse complement strand
GACCCCGACATCATGGACACGTGGGCGACGTCGTCGCTCACGCCGCAGATCGGCACACGTTGGGAAGACGATCCCGATCTGTTCTCCCGCACGTTCCCGACGAACCTGCGACCACAAGGCGGCGACATCATCCGGACGTGGTTGTTCGCGACCCTCCTGCGCTCGCACTACGAGCACGGCACGCTGCCGTGGAGTGACACAACGATCAACGGCTGGATCCTCGATCCCGACCGCAAGAAGATGTCGAAGTCGAAGGGAAACGTGGTCACGCCGGTCGAATACTTCGACCGGTTCGGCTCCGATGCCGTGCGTTACTGGGCGCAGAACGGGCGGCCGGGGGTCGACACCGCCGTCGACGAGGGCCAGATCAGGGTCGGCCGGCGCCTGGCGATCAAGATCCTCAACGCCTCGAAGTTCGCGCTCGGTGTCATCGGCGACGGCGCCGCCGGCGAGGTGACCGAGCCACTCGACCGGTCGATGCTGCGATCGCTCACCGACCTCGTCGAGGAGGCGACCGGCGCGTTCGAGGGGTACGACTACTCGCGTGCCCTCGACCGCACCGAACGGTTCTTCTGGGGCTTCTGCGACGACTACGTCGAGCTCGTGAAGCAGCGTGCGTACGGCGAGGACGACCGGGGCGGCGCGACGTCGGCCCGGCGCGCCCTCGAGCTCGCGCTCTCGACGCTGCTCCGCCTGTTCGCGCCGCACCTGCCGTTCGTCACCGAGGAGGTGTGGTCCTGGTGGCAGGGAGGCTCGATCCACCGGGCGAGCTGGCCCGACCCGGAGCCGCTGCAGGCCGAGACGGGTGACGCCGACCGGCTCACCTTCCGCGTCGCCGCCGACGTCCTCGGCGAGATCCGCAAGGCGAAGACGTCGCGGCAGAAGTCGCTGCGGGCCGAGGTCGACCTCGCCGTCGTGCGGGACACCCCCGAGCGCCTGCACGCGCTCGAGCCCGCGCTCGAGGACGTGCAGCAGGCCGGGCGGGTCCGCCGCGCGTTCGAGTTGGTGCCGGCGGACGAGTTCGCGGTCGAGGTCGAGCTCACCGAGGACGCGGCCTGAGTTGAACATCCGCGAGGCGAGGTCCTGGCTCGACGCTCACGTCAACCTCGAGTCGACGGGACTCCCACCCGGAGCCGACCGGCGCGCCACCGCGCCGACGCTCGTCCGCATCGAGGCCCTCGTCCAGCTCCTCGGCTCGCCGCAGGAGTCGTACCCGGTGATCCATCTCACCGGCACGAACGGCAAGACCTCGGTCGCGCGAATGACTTCCGGCCTGCTCCAGGCGTCGGGGCTGTCGGTCGGCACGTACACCAGCCCGCATCTGGAAGAGGTGAACGAGCGCATCGTGTGGGACGGAGAGCCCGTCTCCGACGCGACGCTCGCCGACCTGCTCTCCCGCGTCGCCGACATCGAGGAACACCTGCCCGACCGGCCGAGCTACTTCGAGATCCTCACCGCTGCCGCGCTGGCATGGTTCTCCGACGTCGCCGTCGACGTGGCCGTGGTCGAGGTCGGCGTGGGCGGGACGTGGGACGCCACGAACGTCGTCGACGGGCGCGTCGCCGTGATCACGAACGTGAGCGTCGACCACGTCGAGTACCTCGGTCCGACGCGTGAGCTCATCGCCGCCGATAAGGCCGGCATCGTGAAACCGGGCTCGACGCTGGTGCTGGGGGAGACCGACCCCGAGCTGGCCGAGCTCTTCCTCGACCGCGGCGCGGCTCGGGTGCTGAAGCGCTCCGTCGACTTCGGCGTGAGCGGCAATCGGGTCGCCCACGCCGGACGGATCGTGGACCTGTTCACGCCCGACGCCCGGTACGACGGCGTGTTCCTGCCGCTGCACGGCGCGTACCAGGCCGACAACGCCGCCGCCGCCCTTGCCGCCGCCGACAGCTTCCTCGAGCGACCGCTCCCCGAGGACGTCGTGACCGAGGCGTTCGCCGCGGTCCGGTCGCCCGGTCGGCTCGAGGTGCTCGGGCACCAGCCCCTCGTGCTCCTCGACGGGGCACACAACGTCGCCGGCGCCGAGACGCTGCGTGCCGCGCTGGCGGAGGAGTTCCCGGAGACCCCGCGCACACTGGTGATCGGGCTGCTGCGCGAGAAGGACCCCCACGAGATGCTCGAGGCGCTGGACGGCAAGCACGCGGCGCGGCTCCTGTGCTGCCGGCCGCCGAGCCCCCGCGGGCTCGACCCCGCGCTCCTCGCCGCCGCCGGCGCCGACCTGGGCGTCGACCCGGCCCGCATCGAGACGTTCGAGTCAGTGGAGGCCGCGGTCGCACGGGCGCGCGCCGTCACCGACGCCGACTCCCAGATCGTCGTGACCGGCTCGCTCTACACCGTGGGCGCCGCCCGGCACGCGCTCGTGCACCCGTCCGAGACCTGACCGTTCCCTCTTGGCGCCGTCGCAAGCTCCGGCTCTGCGGCGACGGTCGGCAAAGCCGCCGTCCCCGCGCGCTGCACTAGGGTCGCCCGCCGGTGAGTGATCGCACCCTGTTCCTCTGCAAGCCGGACGCGGTCGAGCGCGGGCTCGTCGGCGAGATCGTCCGCCGCCTCGAGCAACGCGGGCTGAGCATCGTCGCCATGGACATGCGCCGCATCGACGCGGAGGTCGCCTCGGCCCACTACGCCGAGCACGAGGGGAAGCCCTTCTTCGACGAGCTCGTCGCGTTCATCACGCGCGGCTCGCTCGTGGCGATGGTCGTCGACGGCGGTCCGGGCACGTGGCAGGTGGTACGCACGATGATGGGCGCGACGAACCCGCGTGAAGCCGCTCCGGGCACGATCCGCGGCGACCTCGCGCTCGAGACGGGCGAGAACCTCGTTCACGGGTCCGACGGTCCGGAGTCGGCCGAGCGCGAGATCGCGCTGTTCTTCCCCGACCTCTGATGATCCGCGTCTCTCGGAGGTCGCCCCGGTAGCTTGGCCGGATGGTCCGGCCCTGGTTGTCGTCCGTCGTCGGGAACGACATGGCGGTCGACCTCGGCACGGCGAACACCGTCGTCTACGTGCGGGGCGAGGGCATCGTGCTCAACGAGCCGTCGGTCGTCGCGGTCAACACCAAGGACGACCGGCCCGTGGCCGTCGGCACCGAGGCGAAGCGGATGGTCGGACGCACGCCCCCGCACATCCGGCCCATCCGGCCCCTGAAGGACGGCGTGATCGCCGACTTCGACATGTGCGAACGGATGCTCCGCTACTTCATCGAGCGGGTGCACCAGCGACGCTGGGCGAAGCCGCGCATGGTGATCTGCGTGCCTTCGGGGATCACCGGAGTCGAGCAGCGGGCCGTGCAGGAAGCCGCCGAGTACGCGGGGGCGCGCAAGCCGGCCTACATCATCGAGGAGCCGATGGCCGCCGCCATCGGCGCCGGGCTTCCCGTGCACGAGCCCACCGGCAACATGGTCGTCGACATCGGCGGCGGCACCACCGAGGTCGCGGTCATCTCGCTCGGCGGTGTCGTGGCCAGCGAGTCGGTGCGAGTCGCCGGCGACGAGATCGACGAAGCGCTGATCACCTTCTGCAAGAAGGAGTACTCGCTCGCACTCGGCGAGCGAACCGCCGAGGACGTGAAGACCCAGCTCGCCAGCGCCTGGCCGCTGCGGGAGGAGCTCTACGCCGAGATCCGCGGGCGTGATCTCGTCTCCGGGCTGCCGAAGACGATCGTCGTGTCCACGGTCGAGCTGCGGGAGGCGGTCGAGGAGCCCGTGCAGGCCATCTGCGACGCCATCAAGTACACGCTCGACCGCACGCCGCCCGAGCTCGCGGCGGACATGATGGAGCACGGCATCGTGATCACCGGCGGTGGCTCGCTGCTGCACGGTCTCGACGCCCGCGTCGCCGCCGAGATCGGGATGCCGGTCCGGCGGGCGAAGCATCCGCTGTACACCGTCGTCCTCGGCACAGGGCAGTGCCTCGAGGAGTTCGACGGGCTCAGGGCACTCCTCCTCGCGTCGTAGCGCCGCTGAGCGAGTGGTCGCCTACCAGCGCGCAAACCGACGCCCGGTCCTCGTCCTCCTCGTCGTCACCGCGGTCGCCCTCATCACCCTCGACGTGCGTGGCTCCGGGCCGATCTCGGTGGCCCGCGGCGGCGCGCACGACGTCGTCGACCCGATCGCGAGGGTGTTCGACGCCGTCCTCTCGCCGGTGGGGGACTGGATCGACGGGATCACGAGTGCGACGTCGCTGAAGGACGAGAACGCGCGGCTGCGGCGCCGGCTCGACGCCGCCCGGGGTCAGCAGGCGTCGGCGCGGGCCGCGGTCGAGGAGAACAAGGAGCTGAAGAAGCTGCTCGACCTCCCGTTCGTGGACGGCGCGAACGCGGTCGCGGCCCCGGTGGTCGACGGCGCGCCGGGCAACTTCGAGCACACCGTCCAGATCGGGAAGGGAGCGGGCGACGGGGTGGGCGTCGACATGCCCGTCGTCACCGGCGCCGGGCTCGTGGGGCGCGTCATCCAGGTGTCGCGCGACCGCGCCACCGTGCTCCTCGTGAGCGACCCGCAGTCGGGCGTCGGCGTGAAGTTCGGGAAGACCGGCACCGGCGGCGTGGCGAAGGGGCGCGGCGACACCAGCACGCTTCGCGTCGACTTCGTCGATCCCGACGTCGAGGTGACGAAGGGCGAGGTCGTGGCCAGCGCGGGGCTGGAGAACAGCCCGTTCCCCGCCGGCATCCCGGTTGGCACCGTGAGCAAGGTCACGAGGGCGCTCGGCGACCTCCAGCAGGACGTGCTCGTCAGGCCGCTGGTCGACTTCTCGCATCTCGACTACGTGAAGGTGCTCCGGCCTGCGCCGGGCGGCCCATGATCTCGCTGCCGCGCGTCCGGCTCGCGCTGTTGGTCGTCGCGGTGCTCGTGCTCCAGACCACGGTCTTCTCCGCCGGGCTCCGGGTCTTCGGCGTGATGCCCGACCTCGGTCTCGTCCTCACCGTCGCCGTCGCGTTCTCGCTGGGCCCCGAGCGGGGAGCGGTGTTCGGCTTCGTGACCGGCCTCGCCGTCGACCTGTTCCTCAGCACTCCTCTCGGGGTGTCAGCCCTCTCGTTCGCCCTCGTCGGCTACGGCGCCGGCATCGTGGCGGGCGGCTTCCTGCGGCCGTCCCGATGGGTGGCGCCGACGATGGGCGCCCTGGGCGGCCTGGCCGGGGGCGTGCTGTTCGTCGGCATCGCCGCCGTCGCGGGACGGGAGGACCTGCTCTCGATCGCGAGCTTCCGGGTCGTCCTGATCGCGAGCGCCTACGACGCGCTGCTCGCGTGCGCCGTGTTCCCGATGGCACGGTGGGCCACTCGGATGCCGGCGGCGGAGCCGGAGGCATGGCTGCGGAGTTCCACCGTTCGGCGGTAGCTGCATGGCACGATTGGCATGCCATCGTCGGATCGCCTCGGGGCGGAGCGCGGAGTTCACGAAGGAGCTGTGATCGAGGGCGCGCGGGCTCGACTGACTGTCATCGGCGTCATCGCGATGTTCCTCTTCAGTGCGCTCTTCGCGCGGCTCTGGTTCTTGCAGGTGGCGTCGGACTCCAAGTACGCCGCCGCCGCCACGAGCAACCGCACCCGCATCGTCTACGAGCCGGCGCTGCGCGGTCGGATCCTCGACCGCAACGGCACGCCGATCGTCGACAACGAGCCGGTCGACGTGGTCACGTTCGACCGCGACAAGGCCATGAGCCCTGGAACGCGCAAGCTCGTCGTCGCCCGGCTCGCCCAGCAGCTCGGCTTGGCGTCCCAGGAGGTCGAGCAGCGAATCGGCGACCCCCGCGCGTCCCCGCTCGCCCCCGTCCACGTCGCGACCGGGATCCCACCCGAGGTGCGGACCTACATCGAGGAGCACGAGCCCGACTTCCCGGGCGTGCACGTGATCCGGACCGCCCAGCGCGCGTATCCGAACGGGCCGGTCGCGGCCAACCTGATCGGGTACGTGTCCGAGGTCAACCCCGACGAGCTGCGCTCGTACAAGAACGAGGGGTACCGGCAGGGCGACCTCATCGGCAAGGACGGCGTCGAGCAGACCTTCGAGAGCGTGCTCCGCGGCACCCCCCGCAAGCTGAAGATCGAGGTCGACAGCCGAGGCCGCGTCGTGCGGACGATCGAGGAGCGGCGGGCGGTCCCCGGCAAGGACGTCGAGCTGACGCTGGACGTCGACGTCCAGCGCATGGCCGAGCAGTCCCTGGCCCAGGGCATGGACGGCGCCCGCACGGTCCAGGACCAGACGGAGAGGCAGCGTTTCTCGAGCTACCGAGCGGGGGCGGGGGCGGTGGTCGTCCTCGACCCGAACGACGGGTCGGTCGTCGCCATGGCCTCCAACCCCACCTACGACCCGCGCCAGTTCGCCGGCGGCATCACTCCCGAGGCGTTCCAGGAGCTCAACCGGCCGGAGAGCAACTTCCCGCTGGTCAACCGGGCGGTCCAGGGCCTGTACGCGCCGGGGTCGACGTTCAAGCTCTTCACGGCGATCGCCGGTCTGCAGTCGGGTCAGCTCGACCCGAACGCCGTCTTCTCAGACCAGGGTTGCCTCGACATCGGCGACCAGCAGCGGTGCAACGCGGGGAAGACGCCGCACGGGATGGTGAACCTGCCGCGTGCGCTGACGGTGTCGAGCGACACGTACTTCTACGACGTCGGCCGCGACATGTGGCAGCGCTACAACGCGTACCTGAAGGAGAAGGACACCGACAAGAGCGCCGCCGACGCCGACATCGCCAAGGGCTACGCGATCCAGAGCACCGCCAAGGAGTACGGCTTCGACCGGCCCACCGGGGTGGGTCTCCGCGACGAGGCGGGCGGGCGGGTCCCCGACCAGTCGTGGAAGCAGCGGTTCAACCAGAACGAGCCCGACCCACGCCAGAAGCGCGAGCGGTCGTTGTGGCTCCCCGGTGACAACGTGAGCCTCGCGGTCGGGCAGGGCGACCTGCTCGTCACGCCGCTCCAGCTCGCCAGCGGCTACGCCGCCTTCGCCAACGGCGGGACGCTCTTCACGCCGCGTCTTGCGAGCGCGGTGCGCGAACCGGGGACGGGCCTCGACCAACTGCAGCCGGTGATCCGCGACCTCCCGCCCCAGCCACTCCGCCCCACGGGGCTCTCGCCCGAGACCCGGCAAGTGATCATGGACGGACTGATCGGCGCCACGACGAGTCCCTCCGGTACCGCGTACTCGGCGTTCCTCGGCGTGGGCGGCCCGGCCGTCGCCGGCAAGACGGGCACCGCCGAGAGCACCGGCAAGCAGGACACGTCACTGTTCGTCGGGATCTCGCCGCCCGACCAGCCCCACTACGTCGTGACGGCCGTGGTCGAGGAAGGCGGCTTCGGCGCGTCGGTGGCGGCGCCGATCGTCGCCCGGATCTTCCAGGGCATCGCAGGCAACGCGAACGCCCACGCGGTGCAGGTCCACCCGGCCGAGACCCCGGACTGATGCGCTGATGTCGACGCTTCCACGCACGGAACGGATCGTCGCCCGGCGGCGATCCCGGTTCGACGCGTCGGTGCTGCGCGACTTCGACCTGTGGCTCGTCGGCGCCACGCTTGCGATCGCCGCCCTCGGGATCCTGATGATCTACTCGTCGACGCGTGAGCGCCTCCGGCTCGAGGGAGTCGACGAGCTCTACTTCGTGAAGCGAGAGGGTGCGGCGATTCTCGTCGGGCTCGCCCTGATGGCGCTCCTCATCGCGGTCGACTACCGGAGGCTGCGCGACTCCTCCGTGTTCGCGTATGTCGCTACGGTGGTGGCCCTCCTCGCGGTGCTCTCGCCGCTGGGCGAGAACGCCC
>DATFVT010000268.1:0-7197 GCA_035260105.1 Acidimicrobiia bacterium | reverse complement strand
CACCCGATGGCGATCCTCTCGTCCGTCGTCAGCGCCCTGTCGACCTTCTACCAGGACAGCGACGACATCCACGACGAGGAGCAGGTGCACCTCTCCATCGTGCGCCTCATCGCGAAGCTCCCGACCATCGCGTCGTACGCGTACAAGAAGTCGATCGGCCAGCCGTTCCTGTATCCAAACAACGAGCTCGACCTGATCGAGAACTTCCTCACGATGATGTTCGCGGTGCCGTCCGAGCGCTACGAGGTGAGCCCGATCGTGGTGCACGCGCTGAAGCAGCTGCTCATCCTGCACGCCGACCACGAGCAGAACTGCTCGACGTCGACGGTGCGGCTCGTCGGATCGAGCGAGGCCAACCTCTGGGCGTCGGTGGCGGCCGGCATCAACGCGCTCTGGGGGCCGCTCCACGGGGGCGCGAACCAGGCCGTCATCGAGATGCTGGAACGGATCCGCGCCGACGGCGGCAACGTCACCAAGTACGTCGAGCAGGCGAAAGACCCCGACGATTCCTTCCGCCTGTCGGGCTTCGGGCACCGCGTCTACAAGAACTACGACCCGCGGGCGCGGGTGCTGAGCGCGACCGCCGAGCGGGTGCTGGCCGACCTGCAGAAGAGCGACGACCTTCTCGATCTCGCTCGACAGCTCGAACAGGTGGCGCTCAACGACGACTACTTCATCGAGCGCAAGCTGTACCCGAACGTCGACTTCTACTCGGGGCTCATCTACCGCGCCATGGGGTTCCCGACCGACATGTTCCCCGTGCTGTTCGCGATCGGCCGGCTCCCCGGGTGGATCGCGCACTGGTACGAGATGATGCACGACCCGAAGACGAAGATCGGCCGGCCCCGCCAGATCTACATCGGGCCGACCGAGCGCAAGTACGTCGCGATCGAGGAGCGGAGCTAGGCCAGCTGGATCCAGGTGGCGCGGGCGAGACCGGCGAGCTCGCCCTCGGCGGTGAAGATCGCCGAGCCTGCCGTCTGCTTCCGGCCGTCCCGGCCGATACGCCATCCGACCACGGCGTGCGGCTCGCGCGCCCGCACCACGCCGGGGATCCTGACCGCGAGCCGGCCGAGGACGAACGGGTTGCCCTCGAATGGCTCGAGCAGCCATGACCCGACACCGCCCGAGCAGTCGAGCGCGGCCCACACGAACTCGGGACGCACGGCGCCGTCCGCACCGGCGAGATCGGCACCGGGCGTCCACGCGTCGGCTGCCACGTCGCGACCCTCTACCGGCCCGACTAGGACGTGCAACCCGTCGCCCTCGGCCCGCTGCGGGCCGCACACGAAGCACGTCGGGAACGGATGGTCCTCGGGGTGCGCGTGCAGCGGTGACTGGGCAGCGGCGCGGTCGGCGTCGCCGATGCCGACCGGGTCGGGGACGTCCACACCGAGGTCGCCGGGCGCGGTGACGCCCTCGGCCACCAGCACGTCGCCGTCGAACACGTGCACGTGGTCGCTGTCGGCGTCGACGCGTAGCGCCGTGTCGAGGGGCGGAGGCCGCCGCAGGGTCACCTCGGCGGGGCCGCGCACCTCGGCGGCGACGATCCCGCAGGTGTATCCGCCGTTCCCGCTGTCGGGTGGACCGCAGAACCGGCGGTCGATGCGAATGTCGGCGTTCACGCCCGCGCGAGCAACTTCTTGACCGCGGCCGCGCCCGCCAGCGCGGCGTCACGGTCATCTGCCTGCGGGATCAGGTTGAACCAGGAGCACCCGGCGTCGACGTAGGGAACGAGGAACTCGGCGACGTCCTCGGCCGTGCCGTAGGGCGAGTACTTCTCGAAGCGCTCGAACGGGATCTGGTAGAAGGCCTCCATCGCGGGCGCAAGGCGGGCGCGCGCCTGCTCCCTGGTGTCGGCGATCGCGCACCACATCTGCATCGCGTGCTGCGACGGAGGATCGGCGCGCCCGGCGCGGACGGCCTCCTCGCCCGCCATCTCGACGACGTCGCCGAAGCGGCGGGCCGAGTTCCAGATGCCCAGCCACCCGTCGCCGAGGCGTCCAGCGCGCCGGGCGGCGGCGTCCGACCGGCCGCCGACGATGATCGGGACCGGTCGGGCCGGCGGCGGCAGCACGAGCGCGTCGTCGAGATCGAAGAACTCGCCGTGGAACGTCGTGGCCTCGCCGCTCAGCAGCCGACGCAGCACGGTGAGACTCTCCTCCATGCGCCGTCCTCGCGTGCGCGGGTCGACGCCGCAGATCTCCACCTCGTGGCGGTCCTCGCCGCCGATGCCCACGCCGAACACGAGGCGCCCGGGCGCGAGCTGGTCGAGGTCGGACACCTGCCGGGCGACGAGCACCGGATGACGCAACGGCAGGAGGTACACGCCGGTCATGACGGGCAGCGTGGGATGCAACGTCGTCAGCGCCGTCGCCTGCAGCAGGCCGTCGAGCCCGACGCCGACGAAGAAGCTCACGTGGTCGCCGCAGCACACGTGGTCGATGCCGGCGTCGTGGGCCCGGGCGAGGTACGCGGCCGCGTCGCCGGTCTCGCCCACCGGCCCGGTCGTCGGGAAGAACCCGACCCTGACCTGCTCCCGTGCTCCTGCCATCGCTCCTCCCGCAGGGACGCTACCGCCGGCCCCGGTACCCTCCGGCGCGGCGACAAGATTGGAACGATGGACCTGGAGCCGACCGAAGCCGAAGCGCGACTCCGCACCGAGGTGCGCGCGTGGCTGCGCGACCACCTGCCGTGGGAGTACGGGCAAGGGCTCCCTCCGCACTTCGACGATCTGGCGGCCGAGGTGGCGTTCGGGCGCGAGTGGCAGGCGAAGCTGGCCGGCGGACGGTGGGTGGGCGTCGCGTGGCCCACGGAGTACGGCGGGCGCGGCGCCGGTGCGGTCGAGCACTTCATCGTGACCGAGGAGCTGGCACGGGCGCGCGCCCCCGAGCTCGTGGGTCGGATCGGCGTAAACCTCGTCGGGCCGACACTGCTCGCGCACGGGACGCCCGACCAGAAGGCGCGCTGGCTGCCGAACATCCTCTCGGCGGCCGAGTTGTGGTGCCAGCTGTTCAGCGAGCCCGGCGCCGGCAGTGACCTCGCATCCGTGAACACCCGGGCGGCGGCGAGCGAGGGCGGCTGGCTCCTGAACGGGCAGAAGGTATGGACGAGCTACGCCCAGTTCGCGGACTGGGGAGTCTGCCTTGCCCGTACCGATCCCGAGGCACCGAAGCAGCGCGGCATCTCGTACCTCGTGGTCGACATGCGCGCACCCGGCGTCGAAGTCCGACCGCTGCGCCAGATCACCGACGAGTCCGAGTTCAACGAGGTGTTCTTCTCGGACGTGTTCGTACCGCGCGAGCGCATCATCGGATCCGAGAACGAGGGATGGCGGATCGCGAGCTCGACGCTGTCGCACGAGCGGGGCGTCAACCCGCGTCAGCTGGTCATCCACATCCAGTTGGTCGAGGAGTTGCTGCGACTCGCGCTCGAGTCGGGCGCCTTCGAGGACCACCGGCTGCGCGGGCGGCTCGCCGAGGCGGCCGTCGAGGTCCGGCTGTTCCAGCTCCACAATTGGCGCACGCTGTCGCGCCTGGCCAAGGGTCAGGACCCCGGACCGGAAGGGAGCGCGCTCAAGCTCTACTGGAGCGAGATGAGCAAGCGTTTGCACGACACCGTGATGGCAGTGCTCGGCCCGGCGGCACCGTTGTGGCGAGGTGCGCTCGACAACCCGGGCGACGGGGGCTGGCAGCGGTCGTGGCTCTATTACCAGGCGTCGTCCATCTGGGCGGGCACGAACGAGATCCAGCGCAACATCATCGGCGAGCGCGTGCTCGCCCTTCCCCGCGAGCCGAAGGCCTGAGGGACAGGGCCGCGAAGGCGCGGCGCACTACATTCGTGACGATGGCGTCAGGTTTCGAGACCGTCCGGTACGAGGTGGACGGCCCGGTGTGCACGATCACGCTCGATCGGCCGGAATCCGCCAACGCGCAGAACACCCGGCTCCTCGACGAGCTGGACGCCGCCTTCGACCGCGCCGATGCCGACGACGCGGTCCGGGTCGTGGTCCTCGCCGGCGAGGGCAAGCACTTCTCGGCCGGCCACGATCTCAAGGAGCTGCTCACGAAGGCCGACGAGTGGGCGAAGCTGCGCGACACGCCGGAGGGCAAGCTTCGGCACGAGCAAGTCATGTACTTCGACCGGTGCGTGAAGATCCGCGACTTCCGCAAGCCCACGATCGCCGCCGTGCAGGGCGCTTGCGCGGCCGCCGGTCTCATGCTGGCGTGCATGTGCGATCTCATCGTCGCCGCCGACGACGCCAAGTTCTCCAATCCGGTCCTGCGCATGACCGGCGCCGCCGTCGAGCTTCTGGTCGAGCCCTGGGAGCTCGGCCCCCGCAAGGCCAAGGAGTTCCTGTTGTGCGCGCAGACGATCGACGCCCACGACGCCGAGCGCCTCGGGCTCGTCAACCGGGTCGTGCCGCGGTCCGAGCTCGCTGCCGCTGCCCGCGAGATGGCCGACAAGGTGGCACTCGTGCCGCCGGTGACGGCGCAGGCCGTGAAGGACTCGATCAACCGGATGCTCGACCTCCAAGGGCAGCGGGAGTCGTGGCGGTACCACTTCATGGTCCACCAGTTCGTCAGCAACACCGCCACCGCGCTGAACGCCGCCGCCGCCCGTGAGAAAGGCGGCATGGACTCGGTCCGCGCCGAGCAGCGCGGCGACACATGACCGCGACGCCCCTCGGGGGCGTGCGCGTCCTCGACCTCGGCACCCGCATCGCGGCGCCGTTCTGCGCCGGCCTGCTGGGCGAGATGGGCGCCGAGGTCGTCAAGATCGAACAGCCGGGCCGGGGCGACTTCATGCGCGAGATCGGCCCGTTCATGGACGCCGACGACGGGAACTACTCGTTGTTCTGGTCCGTCGAGGGGCGAGGGCGCAAGAGCGTCACGCTCGACCTGCGCCGGCCGGCGGGCCAGGACGTGTTCCGCCGCTTGGCCGCGACGGCCGACGTCGTCGTCGAGAACTTCCGGCCCGGCACGCTCGAGCAGTGGCACATCGGGCCCGCCGACCTCGATCCGAAGCTCGTCGTCGTTCGCATCAGCGCCTTCGGGCAGGACGGGCCGTATGCCCGCCGGCCCGGGCTCGACCGCATGGGCATCGGGTACGGCGGCCTGCTCGAGCTGACCGGCTACCCGGACCGCCCGCCGGTACGCGTCGGCGTGACGATCTCGGACTACCTCACCGGCGTCTTCTCGGCGCACGCCGCCGTCGCGTCGCTGTACGCCCGCGACGCCCGCCGTTCAGGGACGGGCGCGGTGATCGACTCCGCCCTCTACGGCGCGCCGCTCCGGATCCTCGAATGGACGGTCGCCGCGTACGACGCGCTCGGCGTGGTGAGAAGCCGGGAGGGGAACCGCCTGGCGAACTCGGCTCCCCTCGACAACTACCCCACCGCCGACGGCAAGTACGTGTGCATCGTCGCCGGCGGCGATGCCAACTTCGCCCGTCTGTGCAAGGCCATGGACCGACCCGACCTCCTCGACGACCCCCGATTCACGAAGCTCGCCGACCGCGCCGCGCACGGAGACGACATCAACGGCATCGTCACCGAGTGGACGCGCGCCCGCACCGCCGCCGAGGTGGAGCAGGCCTGCGTCGACTGCGACGTGCCCGTCGCCACCGCCTACACGGCCGCCGACATGTTCGCCGACCCGCACTTCGCCGCCCGGGGCGACCTCGTCGAGGTCGAGGACCCGGTCGCCGGCACGCTGCGCCAGCAGGCCCCGTTTCCGCGGTTCGCGGGTGAAGCGGCGCCGACGCCGAGCGGCGCACCACGCCTCGGTGCGCACACCCGGGAGGTGCTCACCGACGCGCTCGGGCTGTCCGGGCCCGAGCTCGACGCCCTCGCCGCCGACGGGGTGATCTGATGCCGAGCCGCCCCGTGCACGAGGGCCTCTTCACCGATCGCCGGCTCGTCGGCGGACGGTGCGGCCGGTGCGGTCGGTACCACTTCCCCGCCGCCGCGGTCTGCCCGTACTGCGACGCCGCCGAGGTCACCCGCGTCGAGCTGTCGGAGACGGGCACGCTCTGGGGCTGGACGTCCGTGACCGCTGCGCCGCCGGGCTATGCAGGCGAGGTGCCGTTCGGGTTCGGCGTCGTCGAGCTGCCCGAGGGCCTACGAGTGATCTCCCGCATCGAAGAGGCGGACCCGACGCGGCTGTCCTTCGGGGCGCCGGTGCGTTTCGCGCTGGTGCCGTTGCACACCGACGAGGACGGCACCGAGGTCGTGACCTACAGCTTCTCGCCGGCGGACGGCCCGTGACCACGCCGGTCGAGGTCGCGGGGATCGGCATCCATCCGTTCGGCCGGTTCGAGGACCGAACCGTGACCGAGCTCGGCGTCACCGCCGTCCGCGAGGCGCTGCACGAAGCCGGCGACCCCCGGCTCCAGGCCGCCTTCTGCGGGACGGCGTACGCGGGGGTGGCCGCCGGCCACAAGGTGCTCGGGGCGATCGGCCGCACCGGCATCCCCATCGTCGACGTCGAGGCCGGGTGCGCGAGCGGCGGTGCGGCGCTGATGCTCGCCGCCGGGGCTATCCGGGCGGGTCAGTACGACAGCGTCCTCGTGTTCGGGATCGAGAAGATGCCGCGCGGCATCATCCGGTCGTCGTTCTTCGAGCCTTGGCGCGAGGAGGCGGGCCTGGCGGCGACGCCGGCGTACTTCGCGTTGCGGGCGCAGCGCCTGATGCGCGAATCCGGGGTCACGAAAAACGACTTGGCCGACGTCGTCGTGAAGAACCGTGCCCAGGGCGTTGACAACCCGGACGCGATGTTTCGGGCCGAGGTCACTGCGGAGCAGGTCCTCGCGTCACGGGTCGTGTGCGAGCCGCTGCACCTCTGGATGCTGTGCTCCCCGAACGAGGGCGCGGCCGCGGTCGTGCTGCGGGCCGCGGCGTCGAGCGTGGGCGGCGGCGTGACCCTCGAGGCGGCCGCGTTGCGCTCGCACCTTCCGGGCTCGGTGCTGTCGGAGGCGACGCCTCTGAGCGGCTTCGCCGACGACACGGTCGATCCCCCGACGACGCTGGCGGCACGCGCCGCCTACGAGGAGTCGGGGCTCGGCCCGGCCGATCTCGATGTCGTCGAATGTCAGGACACCGACGCCGCACGCGAGCTGCTGTCGTACGAGGAGCTCGGCCTCTGCCCGAAGGGCGACGCCGGCAAGTGGCTCTCCGACGGGGTCACGCGCCTCGGC
>DATFVT010000267.1:0-10082 GCA_035260105.1 Acidimicrobiia bacterium | reverse complement strand
GCCGTCGTCCACCGAGCCCGCGTACGTGGCCACGAGCGCCGCGATCGGCTTCCCGTGGAGCTCCTCGGGGACGAACGGCATCGGCGGCGCCAGCCGCAGCGCCGCCATGATCCAGCGCCGGCCGGCGCTGGTGGTGCGGTGCGCCAACGCCGGCGACGTGATGGCGGCGGTGCGGTTTGCTGGCGGGCACGATCTCGAGGTGGCCGTGCGAGGTGGCGGCCACAGCGTGCCGGGCTTCGGCACCTCCGACGGGGGGATGGTCATCGACCTTTCCGGCATGCGGGGCGTCCGGGTCGACCCCGCCAGCCGCACCGCCCGGGCTGAGGCCGGGGTGACCTGGGGCGACTTCAATGCGGCCACCCACGCCTTCGGCCTGGCGACCACCGGGGGCATCATCTCGACCACCGGTGTGAGCGGGCTGACCCTGGGCGGCGGCATCGGCCACCTGATGCGCAAGTTCGGGCTGTCGATCGACAACCTGCGCTCGTGTGACGTGGTCACCGCCGACGGCGAGTTCGTCGTGGCGAGCGAGCAGGAGAACCCCGACCTGTTCTGGGGTCTCCGGGGGGGAGGCGGCAACTTCGGGATCGTCACGTCCTTCGAGTTCCAGCTCCACCCCCTCGGCCCCACGGTGCTGGCCGGGATGCTCGCCTGGCCGATGGACGACGGGCGCCGCGTGTTGAGGTTCCTGCGGGAGTTCGCCGCCGAAGCGCCCGACGAGGTGGGGATCATGGCGGCGCTCCGGCTGGCGCCGCCGATGCCGTTCGTCCCCGAGGAGCTCCACGGGAAGCCGATCGCGGCGCTCGTGGCCACGTACGCGGGCTCGGTGGACGACGGCGAGCGTGCCCTCCAGCCGATCCGCGACGAGTTGGGCGCTCCCGCCGTCGACACCCTCGTCCCGAAGCCGTACGTGACACACCAGAAGATGTTCGACCCGTCGATGCCGCACGGCCAGCACTACTACTGGAAGTCGCACACGCTCAGTGCCCTGACGGACGACGTCATCGACGTCGTCGTCGAGCACGCCGCTGCGATCACTTCGCCGGCGAGCACAGTCCCGGTCTTCACGTTGGGCGGCGCGGTCGCCCGTGTGCCCGAGAACGCCACCGCGTTCCCCAACCGCGACGCGCTTCACGACATCAACATCGTCGCTGCCTGGGCGCCCGACGACACCGACCCCGACCGGCACATCGCGTGGGTGCGGAGCTTCTTCGCCGCCCTCGAGCCGTACAGCAAGGGCGTGTACGTCAACTTCACCAACGAGGACAGCACGGATCGGATCCGCACCGGCGAGAGCTCGGAGCAGTGGAAGCGGCTCGTCAACCTCAAGGCGAAGTACGACCCGACGAACTTCTTCTGCATGAACGCGAACATCCCGCCCAACGGCGGCTAGCGAGCGCTACTCGCGCGGCAGCCCCAGGATCCGCTGGGCGATGATGTTCTTGTTGACCTGGGTGGTGCCGCCGGCGATCGTGTAGGAGCGCATAGAGAGCCGGTGGTTGCCCCACCGGCCGGTGTTCGCGTCGGGCCCGAGCACCTCGCCGGCGACCTCCCCGAGGTGCTGCTCCGCCTCGCTCCACACGAGCTTGGCGATGCTCGACTCCGGGCCCGTCTCCCGCCCGTGCAACGCGCCCGAGATCGCCCGCTGGGACACGAGCTTGAGCAGCTCGCCCTCGAGGTAGACGCGTGCCAGCTTCTGCCGGACGACGGGATCCCGCGCCGTTCCGGCCTTCTGGGCGGTGTCCAGCAGGTCTCGGATCCGCCGGCGCACGCCGAGGTGCAGGTTGGCCACCCCGGCGCGCTCGTGCGCGAGCGTCGCCATCGCCACCCGCCATCCCTCGTCCAGCGGCCCGAGCAACGCCTCCCGCGGTACGCGCACGTCGGTGAAGAAGATCTCGCTGAACTCCCGCTCGCCCGTGATGGTCACGAGCGGTCGCCTCTCGATGCCCGGGAGCTCCATGTCGACGAGCAGGCACGAGATCCCGCGGTGCTTGGGCGCGTCGCGGTCGGTCCGCACCAGCAGCTCGCAGCGGTTGGCGAACACCCCAAGCGTGTTCCAGGTCTTCTGCCCGTTCACGACGAAGTCGTCGCCGTCGATGACGGCGGTCGTCTTCAGCGACGCCAGGTCCGAGCCCGCGTCGGGCTCCGAGAACCCCTGGCACCAGATGTCGTCGCCGCGGAGCATGCGCGGGAGGAGCGTGCGCTTCTGCTCTTCGGTCCCGTGCTCCATGATCGCCGGGGCGATGTTCGACAGTCCGATGATGTTGACGGTCCCCGGCGCGCCGGCCCGGTGCATCTCCTCGGCGTAGACGACCTGGTCCATGACCGAGGCGCCTCGCCCTCCGTATTCCGAGGGCCAGGCGATCGCGGCGTACCGGTCGTCGGCCAGCGTCCGGTTCCACTCCCGCAACCGCTGGATGCGCTCGGGGTCGTCGCCGACCGGGTGCCGGGCAAGCTCGCGCAGGTCGTCGGTCAGGTGGTCCTCGAGCCAGGCCCGGAACTCCTTCCGGAACGCCTCGGCCGCGGCGGGGTACGTAAAGTCCATGGGGCGGTCATCGTAAACGGGGGGAGGACGATGGGCCCCGAGGACCTCGCACGGCAGGCGGTCGACGCGATCAACGCGCTCAGCGGCGCCCATCCCGGACATCGGGCCGCCCACGCCAAGGGCACACTCTGTGCCGCGACCTTCACCCCCGCGCCGGACGCGCCCACCCTGAGCCGCGCTTCGCACTTCCGGGACGGTCCCGTGCGCGCCCACGTGCGCTTCTCCAACGGCAGCGGGGACCCGTCCGCGCCCGACTTCGAGCCCCGCGAAGGCCGCGGGATGGCGACGAAGTTCTACCTGCCCGACGGCTCCACGACCGACGTCGTCGGGATCACCCTGCCGGCCTTCTTCGTCAACACGGTCGACGGCTTCTTCGATTTCTGCAAAGCCCGCGCTCCGGACCCCGCGACGGGCGAGCCTGACCCGGGCGCGATCGGTGCGTTCCTCGAGCAGCACCCGGAGGCGCTGACGGCCGGCGCCGCCGTCCTCGCGGCGACGCCACCGGAGAGCTACCTCCGCTGCGCCTACAACTCGTTGCACGCCTATCGGTTCGTCGACGACTCGGCGGCCACGCGGTACGGCCGCTACCGGTTGGAGCCCGAGGCCGGCGAGGCGAGCATCGGCAACGAGGAGGCCCAGGCCCTCGGGGCCGACTACCTCCGGGTCGATCTCGCGGCGCGCCTCGCGGACGGGCCCGCCGGGTTCACGCTCGCCGCCCAGATCGCCGACGACGGCGACCTCGTTGATGACCCGAGCGTGCCGTTCCCGAACGAACGCCCGTGGGTCACGCTGGGCCGGATCGAGATCACCGACCTCGCGTACGACCGCGAGCAGGGCGACGACGTCCTCGTGTTCGACCCGACGCGAGTAACCGACGGCATCGAGCTCTCGGACGACCCGATCCTGCGCTTCCGTACGGATGCGTACGCGGAGTCCGTGCTCCGCCGCTCTGGAGTCGCACGCCACGGCGTGTAAATTTGCAGCGCACGTCGAGACGGGGCAGTGGAAAAGTGAGACATCCGACGCGTCGATGGTGGCCCGCGGCGGTGGCGACGCTGATCGCCGTCGGGTCGCTCACGGCGGCCTCGACACCGTCGGGCGCCGGCAGTACGACGCGCGAGGTCCACATCGGCGCGCTCCTCGACTTGACCGGTGACGGAGCCACTTTGGGCACGACGAGCAAGGCGGCCTTGGAGATCGCGGCGCAGCGCTGGAACGCCACGCCCGAGGGCCAGCGCGTGAAGGTGTTCCTCGACGTCGAGAACACGAACTTGAAGCCCGATGAGGCCCAGGCGGCGCTGACGCGCCTCGCCGACGCGGACGTGCCGATCGTGATCGGCCCCCAGACGAGTTCCGAGGTCGCGGCCATCTCGGACATCGCGGCGACGCGAGGTGTGCTCGTGGTCTCGCAGGGCAGCACCGCGTCTTCCCTCGCCCTGGACGACAACGTCTTGCGCTTCGTTCCGACCGATCGGGTCGAAGGCCGGGCGAGCGTCGACCTCATGAAGAACAACGGGGCGACCACGATCGTGCCCATGTGGCGAAACGACCGCGGCAACACCGGCTTGGCGGATTCCGTGCGCGCGGCGGCGACCGCGTCGGGCATGACGGTCACGCCCGGAGTGGTCTACGAGCCCGACACGACCGACTTCGGTCCCGCCCTCGCCGACCTCAGCGCGCAGGTCCAGGGCGCGGTGGCGTCCGCGGGCGCCGACAAGGTCGCGGTTTACGCCGCCGGGTTCGAAGAGGTCGCCAAGGTCTTCGACGCCGCCCACACCGTCACGGGCCTCGACGGCGTGCGGTGGTACGGCGCTGACGGCTCGGCCCAGACCAAGGATCTCGTCGAGAGCGGGCCGGCGACCTTCGCGACGAGCAAGGGCGTGAAGGGGTATCCGAGCCCACTGGTCGCCCTGCCGGCCGACCGTGTGAAGCGCGACGCCGCGCTCATCGCCCAGATCTCTAAGCGAGCGAAGAACCGGGCCGACGCGTTCACGCTGGCGGCCTACGACGCTTTCAATGTCGCAGTGCGCACCCTCGCGAACACCGATCCCGACATCGTGTCCGACACCCCGGCCCTTCGGGACGCGTTCATCAGCACGGCGAACAGCACAAAGGGGGTCACCGGCACGATCGAGCTCGACGCGGCCGGCGACCGCGTGTCGACGCCGTACGCGTTCTGGTCGATCTGCGCCGGCCAGCGCGCCGCCCGTTGGGTCGACACCGGCCGCTGGACACCCGCCGCCGACCCGACCGGCCCGGGCAAGGTCGCCGCCAAGAGCTGCCCGAAGGGCTGACCGGCCGGGAGCGGCTACCGGTCGAGGCCGCCGCGTTCGAGCGCCCCCTCGACCTCGCGCTGGCGGGCCACGTTCTCGTGGTGCAGCTCCTCGGTCGTCTTCACGACACCGTCGGCCTTGAGCTCACCCATGATGTGGACCTCACCCAGCGTCTCGTGCATGTAGTCGGGGCCCTCGGCGGTCGGGATGAACCAACCCGTGGGGCACATCGTGAGCACCTCGACGAACGAGAAGCCTTCGCCTCGCAGTTGCGACTCGAAGGCGCGTCGAAACATCCGTTTGGTGCGGGCGACGGCACCCGCGTTGTGCACGGATCCACGCGCTACGTACGTCGCGCCCTCGAGGCGCGCGATCAGGTCGCCGATCAGGATCGGGTAGCCGTGGTACTCGGCGTCTCGCCCGTCGAGCGAGTTCTTCGTGCGCTGCCCGAGGACGCTGGTTGCCGTCATGTGGCCGCCCGTCTCGCCGAACACCCCGTTGTTCAGCAGGATGCACGTGACCTTCTCGCCCCGCGCCGCCGTGTGCAGCACCTCTTGCAGGCCTTCGTTGACCATGTCGCCGTCACCCTGGAGCGTGAACACGACGGCGTCGGGGCGCATCCGCTTGGCGCCGGTCGCCACCGATGGCGCGCGCCCGTGCAGCGCCTGCACGAGGTCCACGTCGACGGTGCTCGTGAACGCCGTATAGCACCCGATCCCCGCGACCATGATCGACCGTTGCGTGACGCCGAGCTCCTGGAGCGCCTCGAGGTAGCCCCGCAGCGCGAGCGGCTCGCCGCAGCCGGGGCACATGTGGTGCTCCTGGCTGAGCAGGAGGTCGGGCTTGAGGTCGGCGACCTTCCTGGCCTGCTCGGGCGGGGCGCTCGTGTCGAGGAGCGGTCCGTTCGGTTCGGTCGGCATCGCAGGGCCTCCCGTCATCCTCGCTCGTTCACCGGCAGCGGCGGCAACTCGGCGTCCGCGCCGCCGCGATGGACCGCGACCACGCGGTCCCTGATGACCTCGGCGTCCAGGAGCGGGCCGACGCCGAAGCCCGAGCCGTCGGTCGAGATGCCGCCGATGCCGACGATAGGAGCCTGCCCCAGCACGGCCAGGCGCACGTCGTCGATCATCTGACCGGCGCAGAGCTCGAACACGGCGACGGTGCGCGCCCCCGCGGTCGCCTCCGCCACCGCCGAGGACGGGTACGGCCAGAGGCTGATCGGGCGGACGAACCCGATCTTCTCGCCTTCGGCGCGGAGCTGGTTGACGACGTAGTGGACGAACTTGGCCGGCGTCCCGAACGCGACGACGACTGTCTCGGCGTCGTCGCAGAACGCAGTCTCGACGCGTTGCTCCTCCCGCTCGATGTCGGCGAGCTTCGCCGTGATCGTGCGCAGGTGGCGCTCGATGCCGGGCGTTTCGTGCCCCTGCTTGCCGAGCCCGAGGGGAGTGACGAGCCGAGAGTCGCCGCTGCCGCCGAGCGAGCCGTCCACCGCCCAGTCCTTCGGGGGCAGCGCCGGGAAGTCGAGGGGCTCGACCGACACGGCTTCGTAGGTGTGCGCGAGCAGATAGTCGCCGTACACGAGCACGGGGTTGCGCCAGGCGTCGGCGAGGTGGAAGGCGAGCTGGGTCAGCTCGACGGCCTCGGCGATGTCGAACGGCGCCAGCACGATGTGGCGATAGTCGCCATGGCCGCCGCCGCGCGTCGCCTGGAAGTAGTCCTGCTGGCCGCGCGCCATGTTGAACACGACCAGCGGCAGCTCGGCCAGGGTGATCTCGCTGAACGACTCCTGCATCAGGGAGAGGCCCTGCCCGGTTGACCCGGTGGCGGCGCGGGCGCCGGTGGCGAGCGCGCCCCACGCCATGCCCACGGCCTCGACCTCGCTCTCGGCGTTGATGCACACGCCGCCTGCCTCGGGCAGCTTCCGGGCGAGGTACTCGAGCAGCTCCGTGAACGGCGTCATCGGGTAACCGGCGAAGAAACGGCATCCGGCCGTGATCGCAGCCTCAGCGATCGCCTCGGAGCCCTCCATGAGCCGCCGCTCGGCAGTGGCCACTGACGTCATGACGGCTCCTCGGCTCCGACGGCGATCTCGGTCAAGACGGGCTCGTCGAAGCGGTACACCTCGAAGCAGAAGTCCGGACAGACCATGAGACACGCCGCGCACCCGGTGCAGCCGGGATGCAACAGCGGGTAGCGGTAGCCGAGGTGGTTCACGTCCGCGCTCATCGACAACACCCGCGGCGGGCACGCGGTGATGCACAGCTCGCAGCCCTTGCACGTGTCCATGTCGATCGTGACCGTGCCCCTGCTCTTCACCGTCGTCATGCCCGCGCCGGCTCCTGCTCCCACGCCGGGAAGGCCAGGCGGTCGACGGCGGCGAAGCCGGCCCGGATCGCCTCTTCGTTGGCGGCGATGTGCTGCCGCCGGTACGAGGGGATCGACCGGCGCATCGCCTCGACGGTGGCGTCGAGACCGACGAGCCCGGTGAGGCCGACGTAGGCGCCGGCCATCACCATCGACCCGACCAGCTCGTTACCGAGCTCGATCGCGATGTCGGTGGCGGGAACGCGGCACACCCGGTAGCGGACGTCGTCGAGCGGCGTCTCGAACGTCGACGCGTTCACGAGGACGATCCCGCCGTCGCGTACCTTCGGCGCCACCGGCGCCCAGAACCTGTCGTGCATGGCGGCCGCCGACCACGTGTGGGAGACGAGGGGAGGGCTCTGGAGCGGCGCGTCGCCGACCACCACGGTCCCGTCGGTGTTCATGCCGCGCATCGCGCCGCCGTACACGCCGAAGAGCATCACGTGGCGTCCCTCGATCGTGGCGGCGCGTGCGATCACCTGCGCGGCCAGTTGCACGCCCTGGCCGCCCATGCCCGTGATGAGGAGCTCACGTTCCACGCAGTCCCCCCAACACGAACTGCTCGAGATGCTCGACGTCCTCCTTCGTGGGACGGCGGCGGGCGACGAGCGCGTCGTTCATGCAGCCGATCGCCAGGTGATAGATGACGTCGGCGTCGTGCTGGAGATCACCGCCCGCGTCGGCGACGGCGTCGCGCAGCGGGGCCAGCAGCCGTTCCTGTGAGCGCGCCACCTCCTCCGGGAAGCGGTCGGCGAGGCGGGCGTTGTTGATCGCGAACGGTCGCGTGTTCTCGGCGGCAGCAGGGTTGCGCGCCTGCTCCATCACGCCGCCGACCCACGCCCGGACCCGCGCCGCGCCGGGCTCGGCGCCGGCCATGCGGTGCTCGAGGTACGCCAGCAGCTGACGCTGGCCGTCGTCGAGGAGCGCGACGAGCAGCTCGTCCCTGCCGCGGAAGTGCCGGTAGAAGGCCTGGTTCGAGAGCCCCGCCTCGCGCACGATGTCGGTCACCCGCGGGTCGAGCGTGTCCGTGCGGCGCATGACCGCGTACCCGGCGTCGACCAGGCGGCGCACCTCGTCGGCGTAGGCCTCGCTCCGGCCCGCCAGCGTCCGCGACGCCACCCGTTCGGCCACCGGCATGTCGCGGTCCGGCCGGGCCGCGCTCGGAACGGCGTTCTGCATCGGTGGAATGCTATTCCGCCCGGGCCCGGGGGGAAAGCCACGGCGGGGCGCTCCCGGCGGATCGGATATGGTCGCTCGGCGTGACGGCGCCCGACTGGCAGCTGCGCGTCCCGCCCGCCGACCTGACCGCCCGGTACACCCGCGACGGCTCCTGGGCCGACGACACCCTCGGCGAGATCCTCGCCACCGGGCTCGCCGACGGCGGGCACCTGGCGTTCAAGGTCCGGTCCCGGCTGCGGCCGTACGCGGGCACGCTCGCGGACGTCGCCGGCCTGGCGCGGCGCGTCGCCGGCGGGCTCCGGGCGCGCGGCGTCGGAGCAGGCGACCTGGTCGCGTTCCAGCTGCCGAACTGGATGGAGGCGGCGGCGACGTTCTGGGCGACGGCGTTCCTCGGCGCGGTGCCCGTGCCGATCGTCCACTTCTACGGGCTCAAGGAAGTCGGGTTCATCCTGCGGCAGTCCGGCGCCCGAGTGCTCGTCACTGCCGATCGGTTCGGCCATCTCGACTACCTCGCCAACCTCGACAGCATCCGTCCCGACGTCCCCGGGCTCGAGCTCGTCGCCGTGGTGTCCGACGGCGCGATCCCGAAGGAGTACCTCCCGTTCACCGCGCTCGCCGACGCCGACGCGGTCGACGCGCCGGTGCGCGTCGACCCGTCCGCGCCCGCGCTCGTCGCGTACACGTCCGGCACGACCGCGGACCCGAAGGGCGTCGTGCACGCCCACCGGACGATCGGCTTCGAGATCCGCCAGCTCGGCGCGATGCAGGCCGGTGGCGACATCCCCGCGCTCACCGGCGCGCCCGTCGGCCACGGCATCGGCATGCTCGCGGCGCTGCTCATCCCTGTGTTCCGCCGAGACCCGATCCACCTCATCGACGTGTGGGATCCCGCGACCGTGCTCGCGGCCATGCTCGAGGAGCACGTGTACAGCGGCGCCGGCGCGACGTTCTTCCTGACCAGCCTGCTCGACCACCCCGACTTCACCGACGAGCACCGCGCCCTGATGCGCCACATCGGGATGGGCGGGTCCGCCGTACCGGCGGCGGTGACCGACCGCGCCGACGCCTTGGACATCTCGATCGTGCGCATGTACGGGTCCACGGAGCATCCGTCGATCACCGGGTCGCGCCACCAGGAGCCTCGCGAGAAGCGGCTGTACACCGACGGGCATCCCCTGCCCGGGGTCGAGATCAAGCTGCTCGACGACGACGGCAAGGAGGTCGCCGCGGGCGTCCCGGGCGAGATCCACAGCCGTGGCCCCGACTGCTTCCCGGGCTACACGGACCCCGCGCTGACGAGCGAGTGCTTCGACGCCGACGGCTGGTACACGACCGGCGACGTCGGCGTGCTCGACGACGACGGCTACCTCTCCATTGTCGACCGCAAGAAGGACATCATCATCCGCGGCGGCGAGAACGTCTCCGCCCTCGAGGTCGAGGAGCTCGTCCTGCGCATTCCGGGCGTGGCCGAGGTCGCCGTCGTGGCGGCGCCCGACGCCCGACTCGGCGAGCACGCGTGTGCGTTCGTCCGTCCGCTCGCGGAGGCCGAGGTGCCTTCGGTCGACGCGGTCCGCGCTCACCTCGAGGGCGCCGGCCTGGCCCGCCAGAAGTGGCCCGAAGAGGTGCGGGCGATCGAGGAGTTCCCGCGCACGCCGTCCGGCAAGATCCAGAAGTTCGCGTTGCGCGACCGCCTGCGCGCCGAAGCGCCCGGTGGCGCG
>DATFVT010000266.1:0-6173 GCA_035260105.1 Acidimicrobiia bacterium | reverse complement strand
CGGTCGTGGTCTTCGACTACAAGACGGGACAGATCGAGGACCCCGCCGACGGGCTCGCTCGCGGCAACCGCCTGCAGCTGCCCGTGTACGCGCTGGCCGTGGCCGGCGACGACTCGGGCGGTGTGCAGTCGTACTACTGGTCGACGCGGGGCACGGGGTTGGACGCGCTCGCCGGCATCGACGTCGACCGCGCGACCCGCGAGGAGCTCGTCGACCGCGTCTCGACGATCGTGGACGGCATCGGCGCCGGCGTCTTCCCCGCGTTCCCCGACAAGCCCCGCCAGGACGGCCGGGGACGCGAGACGTGGGTGAACTGCTGCTACTGCGCCTACGACCGGGTGTGCGCGCCGGCGCGTGACGACGACTGGGCGCGCAAGCGGGAGGACCCGGTCGTCGTCCGGTTCCGGGGCCTGGCCGATCCCCCGGACGAGGACGGGGAAGAGGGAGAAGGACCGCGAGCGGAGGCCGGACGGTGACCACGGTCGACGCCGCCGCCCGCGACGAGATCCGCGACCGGCACGACGCCACGCTGTTCGTCGAGGCGGGCGCGGGTACGGGGAAGACCACCGCCCTCGTGAACCGGGTCGTGGCGCTGATCGTGCAGGGTCGGGTCGGGATCCGCGAGCTCGCCGCCATCACGTTCACCGAAGCGGCTGCCGGAGAGCTGCGGGATCGTATCCGCTTCCGCCTGGAGCAGCGCGCCGTCGACCCGGGTCTGGCGCCCGAGGAGCGGGAGCGGTGCCGCGTCGCCCTCGACGACGTCGACGACGCCGCGCTCTCGACGCTGCACGGGTTCGCCCAGCGGATCCTCGCCGAGCACCCCCTCGAAGCCGGCCTGCCGCCGCATTTCGAGGTCGTCGACGACGTCGAGGCCGCGGTCCGGTTCGAGGAGCGCTGGAACGAGTTCCTCGACGCGCTCGTCGCCGACCCGGACCTCGAGCCCGTGCTGCTGCGGTCGCTCGCGCTCGGCGTCGACTTCGACCGCCTGCGCGGGGTGGCACGGGTACTGCACGAGCACTACGAGCGCCTGGGCCCGGCGACGGTCGTCGCGACGACGGCACCCGTTGTCGACGTCGAGCCCGTCCTCGCACCCCTCGAGCAGGCCATCAAGCGGCTGGCCGAGTGCCGGGTTCGGAAAGACAGGCTGTTCCTGCACATCGCCGGGCTGGCCGCGCTCCCCGCTGTCCTGCGCGGCGCCCATGACGACCTCGACCGCCTCGACCTCCTGGGTCGGATGCCCAAGCTGGCGACGAACCTCGGCCGCCGCCCGAACTGGCGCTGCGCCGTCGAGGAGGTGCGAGAGCTCCTCGCCGGCGCCGACGCGGCCCGCGCCCTCGTCATCGCCGGCCAGCAGCGGGCGACGCTCGATGTGCTCCTGACTCGCCTGCGCGGCTTCGTCCGCAGCTACGCGGAGGAGCGCGGCCGCGAGGGACGCATCGAGTTCCACGACCTGCTCGTGCTGGCCCGCGACGTCCTGGCGGCCAACCCGCCCGTGCGCGCCGCGCTCGCCGAACGGTTCCGGGTGCTTCTCATCGACGAGTTCCAGGACACCGACCCGCTCCAGATCGAGATCGCGGTCCTGCTCGCGTCCGACGATCCCGACGCCGGCGACCGGCCGTGGTCCGAGGTGACGATTGCGCCCGGACGGGTGTTCTTCGTCGGCGACCCGAAGCAGTCGATCTACCGCTTCCGCCGCGCCGACCTCGCGCTGTACCACGAGGTCGAGCGGGAGCTGCGCTCCGGCCGACGCGACCTCACCCAGAACTTCCGGTCGGTCCCGGGGATCCTCGACTGGGTGAACGCGGTGTTCGCCCGTCTCTTCGAGGACGCGGAGCCGGGAGCCCAGGCGGCCCACGTGCCGCTCGTGGCGCAGCGGGACGCGCTGCCGACGCCGGTCCCCGCGGTCGCCACGTTCGGCGGTCCCGCCGACGTGCAGCTCGTCGCCGAGGTCCGATCCGTCGAGGCCGCCGACGTCGCCGGCCTCGTCCGCCGCATCAAGGACGAGAAGTGGGCGGTCACCGACCCCGTCACGGAAGAGGTCCGGCCCGCCCGCTACGACGACGTCGCGCTGCTGCTGCCGACACGCACGGCGCTCCCCGACCTCGAGGACGCGCTCGAACGCGCCGACGTGCCGGTGCGCATCGAAAGCCAGTCGCTCGTCTTCTCGACGGCCGAGGTGCGCGACCTGCTCTCGATTCTCACCGCACTCGACGACCCGACCGACGAGATCGCGCTCGTGGCGTCCCTGCGGTCCCCCGCCTTCGGATGCGGCGACGACGATCTCGTCGACTATTCCGGGCGGGGCGGGCGCTGGGACTACCGGCGGGCGGCACCCGAGGACATGCCCACCGACCACCCGGTCGTCAGCGCGATGGAGGCGCTGCGGCACCTCCACGACGAGCGCTGGTGGCAGTCGGTCAGCGAGACGGTGGAGGCGATCGTGCGCGAGCGGCGCATGCTCGAGCTGGCCGTGACCCACCGTCGGCCTCGCGACCACTGGCGCCGTATCCGTTTCTTCCTCGACCAGGCCCGCGCCTACGACGCCGCGTCCGGTCGAGGGCTGCGCGGCTTCATCGAATGGGTCCAGCAGCTGGCCGACGAGCGCGCCCGCGCGGTCGAGATCGTCGTGCCCGAGCCCGACGACGACGCGTTGCGCGTCCTCACGGTCCACGGTGCCAAGGGGCTGGAATTCCCGATCGTGATCCTCGCCGGGCTCAACGTCACTCCCCCGAACCGCGCCACACCCGTGCTGTGGAACCCCGACGGCACCTTCGAGGTGCGGGTGGGGCCGGCGACCCAGCGGTTCGAGTCGGCGGGTTGGGAGGCGCGCGCACAGCGTGAGAAGGATCTCGACGCCGCCGAGCGGCTGCGTCTGCTCTACGTCGCCGCGACCCGCGCCCGCGACCACCTCCTCGTAAGCCTGCACCACAAGCGCACCGACCGCCCCGACACGCACGCCGCCCTGTTGTGCGAGCACGGCGCGGGTGCGCCGGCCGGTGTCGTCGACCTCCCAGTCACGACCTCTCCGGCGGTTCCGATCCCGTCGGACGACGGCGAGCCCCTCGAAGCGCCGGGCGAACGCGCGGCGTGGATCGCCGCGCGCGCCGAGCTCCTCGCCCGCGCCGGACGGCCGGCAACGATCGCCGCCACCACGCTCGCCAAGGACGACGTCGGCGACGATCCCGGCCTGGCCAAGGACGAGCCGGGGGACGACCGGCCGGCTTGGCGGCGCGGACGCGCCGGCACGTCGGTCGGGCGGGCGGTGCACGCGGTCCTGCAGACCGTCGACCTGGCGACGGGCGACGGGCTCGACGCCACCGCCCGGGCCCAGTCTCTCGCCGAGGGGATCCCGCAGCGGGAGGCCGAGGTGCGCGCGCTCGCTCGCAGCGTTCTCCAGTCCGCGACGGTGCGCGGCGCCGTCGCCGGCGGCCGGTACTGGCGGGAGGTCCCGGTCGCGGCCGTCCTCGACGGTGTCACCGTCGAGGGGTTCGTCGACCTCCTCGTCGAGACGCTCGAAGGACTGGTGGTCGTGGACTACAAGACCGACCAGATAGCCGGCGACGACGAGCTCGACGCGGCGATGGAGAGGTACCGCGCCCAGGGCGCGGCGTACGCGCTGGCGCTCGAACGGGCGCTCGGCTCACGGGTGGCGCGGTGCGTGTTCGTCTTCGCCCGCCGGCGTCAAGCCGTGCAGCGCGAGGTCGACGACCTCCCGGCCGTGATGGCTGCGGTCGAGCAACGCGTGCAAGAGCTGTCGTGACGCGCTGCGGCCCGGGGCGAGGCCCCGGGCCGCGATCACGCGCTCTCAGCCCGCTTTCCGTCAGAGACCGAGTGCCGCGAGCAGGTTCGCAACGATGTTCGGGTTGAACGGCTGCGTCCCGTTCGCGAGCTGGGCACCGAGCGAGGAGTGCGAGCTCATGTAGCTGATCTCACGGCTGACGTCGCCGACGCCGTTCGATCCGGCGATCGGCGCGATCTGCACGGTGCTGAGCACACCCAGCGCGGCGCCGGTCGAGTTGAGGAACGCACTCCCCGAGTCGCCGGGGATGCCGGGCGTCGCGGTGTACACGTCGTGGCTCCAGCCGTTGCCGGCGTCACCGAGGCTGACACCCTGCTTCGGGCTCAGCTGCGTGACCCCGCCGCGCAGGCTCGAGTTGCCGTACGTGTACACGCTCTCGCCCGCCGCCGTGCCGTTGCTGTCGAGCCCGCTCGGACCGCCCCAGAACGGGATGGACGGGTTCACCTTGCCGAAGTCGGCCGGGTTCAGCCGTACCAGCGCCAGGTCGTTGAAGGCACAGGTGTCGGGGTCCGTCTCGCCCGCGGCCTGCATCGCGAGCCACGAGTTGTAGACCATCGTGCCCGGCTGGGACGCGCCACCGACCTGCACCGGCGTCCCGATCGGCAGGGAGCCGGAGTCGCAACCGTTCGTCTCCGTCGCGCCGCCGGTACCGGAGCAGTGGGCGGCCTGCCCGATGTAGACGGTGCTCGAGGCGTCGTAGAACACGAAGTTGGCGGTGCACTGCCCGCCCGCCGTCACGGTCTGGACGCCGGGATGAATCGGCGCCGTGGCCGCCGGTGCCCACGTGGGCACTGCACCCGCGCTGGGTGCCTCTGCCGCGACCAGCGGCACGGCCGCGGTCGCACAGGTGACGACTGCGGCGAACGTGCGGGCGAGGAATCTCATGCAGTGCCCTCCTTGCGGGATGTCCGTTGTGCCCGATATCGGCGGTTCGGGAGCATAACGCCCATCTCGGGAGAATGCACGCCGCCGACCGACGACGGGCCGAGGCGAGGGCAGCGGCGAAGATACGGGCTCCGGAGTGAGGAGGGGCCGTGGCCTACAGCGCGCTCAAGCGGCTGCTGATCGGGCGCCCGCTGGCGTCGCGGGAGTTCGAGCACCAGCGCCTGCCCAAGCGGCTCGCGTTGGGGGTCTTCTCGACCGACGCGATCGCCTCGACCGCCTTCGCGACCCAGGAGATCCTCGTCGTGCTGGTGCCGGCGGCGGGGATGGCGGCTCTGGGGTACCTGGTGCCCATCTCCCTGCTCGTCGTGGCGCTGCTCGTGGTCGTGGTCCTGAGCTACCGCCAGACGCTGTACGCGTACCCGAACGGCGGCGGCTCGTACATCGTGAGCCGCGAGAACCTCGGGACGAACCCGTCGCTCGTGGCCGCCGCGTCACTGCTCGTCGACTACACCCTCACGGTCGCGGTTTCGGTCGCGGCCGGCGTCGCCGCCATCACGTCCGCGATAAGTCCCCTGCGCGGCTACGAGGTCGAGCTCGGCGTGGCGCTGATCGTGTTCATCGCCCTGGCGAACCTCCGCGGCGTGAGGGAGTCGGGTCGCCTGTTCGCGCCGCCGACCTACATCTACGTGGGGATCATGAGCCTGCTCGTGGTGTGGGGGCTGTTCCGCACGTTCACCGGCGACCTGGGGCCGCTCCCCGTGAACCACGCCGAGCTCGCCCACTTCACCGGGGGCAACGCGATGCTGGGCGGCGTCACCTTCTTCCTGCTGATGCGCGCGTTCTCTTCGGGCGCGGTCGCGTTGAGCGGCGTCGAGGCGATCTCCAACGGCGTGCAGGCGTTCCGGAAGCCCGAGTCGCGCAACGCGGCGATCACGTTGATGTGGACGGCGTTCATCCTCGGGTCGTTGTTCACCGGTATCGCCGTCCTGGCCGACCAGCTGCGCCCGACGCTCTCGCAGAGCGAGACGATCCTCTCCCAGATGGGGAGGGCGGTCTTCGGCGGTGGTGGTCCTCTCTACATCGTCCTGCAGGCGTCGACGGCGGCGATCCTCACGCTCTCGGCCAACACCGCGTACGCCGACTTCCCGCGCCTGTCGGCGATCATCGCCCGGGACGGGTTCATGCCCCGTCAGCTCGCGAACCGGGGCGACCGGCTCGTGCTCTCGAACGGCGTCCTCGTCCTGTCGGTCGCCGCCGGCGCGCTGGTCATCGGGTTCCGTGCCGACGTCAGCGCGCTGGTCCCGCTGTTCGCGGTCGGGCTGTTCACCGCGTTCACGCTCTCGCAAGCAGGGATGGTCGTGCACCACTGGCGGCTGCGCGAGCCCAGATGGCGGCCCGCCCTCGCGATCAACGCGGTGGGCACCGTGGCGACGTCCGTCGTCACCGTGGTGATCCTCGCCTCCAAGTTCACCGAAGGGGCCTGGATCCC
>DATFVT010000265.1:0-3449 GCA_035260105.1 Acidimicrobiia bacterium | reverse complement strand
CCGTAGACGGAGAAGAAGAAGCCGATCACGAACCCGAGGCCCGGCACGAGGGCGCCGAAGCGCAGGATCCCGAACCCGGCGAAGAACGCTCCGATCCGTCCGCCCGTCCCGCCCCGGTGCACCATCAGCCGTCCGAAGACGAGCGCGCTGGCGACGTACCCGAGCGGGAACAGCACCGCCAGCGTCCCGAGCACGGCGAAGCCGAGCGGGATGCCCACGACGCTGGCCATGATCGCCAGCCCGAGCACCAGGGCGATGATCCCGACGAAGAGGCCCAGGAAGAAGGAGGACCACACCCGGCGCCCGGCGACGACGACGGCGTCGGCGGCGCGCGGGAAGAGCCATACGAAGAGCAGCCCGAGGATGGCCGTGGAGAGCGTGACCGCCACCCACAGCACCACCAGGATCACCACGATGAAGCCGGCGAAGAGGCTGTTGATGTCGAGCCGCTCCACGTGCCCCTGGACCGTGCCGCGGGCGGCGCTCGGCGCGGTGCGCGAGGCGACGTCGCCGTGCACGTCGGCGCCCGGTCGCACCGTCGCCTTGCCGTTGAGCACGGTGACGCTCCCGCCGACCCGGCCCCTGATGAGCGCGTCGCCGTCGAGCACGAGCACGTCGCCGGTGACGCGCCCGTCGATCCGGAGATCACCCCGGCCGACGTAGACGGCGCCGTTCACCCGGCCGTCGATTCGCACGGGGCCGTTGGCCGACACGGCCGGGCCGTCCACGATCTCGCCCGAGGCGACCACCAGGCCGCCGGTCACGCTGATGCGGCGGCCGGGGTTCTGGTTGCCGTCGTCCTGAGCGCCGGCGGCGTGCGCGCTCCCGACGAGGAACACGCAGGCAATGGCTGCCGCCACGAGGACTCGACAGCGCATGTGGCGATCGTAACCGTGGGCCGCGCGTGCTTCGGGGATGCGCGCGGCGCGCGGAGTGACGGCTAGGCGCGAGGACGCGGATGCGCTTCGAAGAACTGCCACATGATCTCGTCGGCGTTGATCGAGAAGGTGGTCGGCCCGACGGCCGATTCGATCGCCCGCGAGAACTCGCTGCCGGGCCAGGTGTGGCCGCCGCCTTCGATCCGGTAGAGCTGGACGTCGGCACGCCTGGCGCACCGGTAACGCGCCGCGGTCACATCCGGCGCGACCCGCGTCTCCTTGGGCTTGGTCGCGCACTTGTTGCGCTTGGCCCAGGCGGCGGCGACCTTCTCGGTCGGTGCGCTCCGGGCGACGGCCCTGCCTCCCGAGGTCTCGCCGAGGAGGCGGCCGGTGCCGTCGTTCGCCGGAGTGACGCGGGCGCGGGGCCCGAGGCCGCCGGTGAAGGCGACGAACTCGTCGCCCGTCCCCTGGAACGCGACGATCGGCACCGGCCGGGCGGGCTTGCAACCGGCCGGGTCGAGCAGGCCTGCGACGGGCGCGATGGCGGCGATCCGGTCGGCGTAGTCGCACGCGATGGTCGACGCGAGGAAGGCGCCGTTGGAGAAGCCGGTGACGTAGATGCGGCGATCGTCGACGCAGAGCGTCCGAGGGATCTCGTCGAGGAGGTCGCCGATGAAGCGCACGTCGGGCGAATCGAGCTCGACCTCCCACGCGGGCACCACGTCGCCCGAGCCCTGCGGCGTGATGGTCACGAAGCCGTGCTGGTCACCGAAGGGGCCGAGCATCGAGTTCGTGGCATGGAGGCGCGCGCCCTCCAACGAGCCGTGGAGATCGATGACGACGGGCACAGGCTTCGTTCCGTTGTACGCCGGCGGGACACGCCGAAGGTAGGAGCGCGATGCCCCACCCGACGTGGTCTCGACCTGCTGTTCACCCGGTGCGACCGGTCCCGCCTTGCATCCGGCGGACGCCTTCGCCGGGCGCGCCTCTGCGGCCGCCGGGATGCCGTCGGCGACTCCGACGCCGATCGCGAGACCCGCCGTGAGTGCGGCCGACACGATGGCCGCGATCCCGCGCATCGCGGGATCGTAGGGTCACGGTCCGGGTGCGGTCATCCCTCCGGCGACGTCACGGTCGACGCGTGCTCGCCGTCGTCGGACGCCTCGACCGCGGTACCGAACGCGTCGGGCGCCGGGCCCGCCTCGGCCGTGCCGTCACGGCGGCTGCGCGCCCGCCACGCGACGTAGATCGCCGCCACGACGGCGGAGGCGAGCAGGAGGCGGACGAGCCACGCGGCACGGCCCGCGGTCCGGCGGCGACGCCGCTTGTCGACGGGCGTGTCGACAGGCAGCCGCTTCGCCACCTTCTCCAGACGGCGTTCGAGCTTCTGTGCGCGTCGCTCGGCTCGGTGCCGGAAGCGCTTGCGTCCCACGTGCACCGCTTCGATCGCGAGCACCTTGCCGGCCTTCTTCGCAAGGTCCTCGGCGTTCTCGACATCCAGCTTGGTCACCGCGATCAGCTCCTCTCGAGAGAGCGACCCCGTCTGCCTACCCGACCGTCGCACCGGCGATTCATCGCCGACAGTCCGCCGGCAGGTGGGGTCATTTTGTTCGCTTCGGTTTGTCGCATCGCGTTCGCGGGCAGGGCCTCAGGACCGTCAACCGACAACGGAGGTGACATGGAGTTCCTCTTGTGGCTCCTTGCAGTAGTCCTCGTCGTCGCAGGCATCGTCGCGCTGTTCCGGCGTGAGCTCGTCTGGGGCGTCGTGCTCATCATCGTGGGCTTGTTGATAGGTCCCGGGGGCGTCAGCATCATCGCGTGACCGGGCGTGACGGCTGGCCCGCGAGCTCGCGCAGGAGGTCGATGCGTTCGTCGAGAAGGAGCTCGTGGGCGAGTCGTCGCGTAGCCCGTGACGACGACGATCCGAGCGCGTGCGCGGGGAACTCGAGCCACAACGGCGCGGTTGCCCTGCTCACGTGCCGGATCGTGCTCGCGTCGGCGTCGAGCTTCTCCAGGGCGCGTATCAACGCCAAGGGATTGCGGGTGAATTGCACGGCGACGCGGTCGCGCTCGATCCCCTGGTCGCGCAGCGCCCAGACCTGCATCGACTCCGCCAGCCTCCGGGGCAGGAAGCCGAGGACCGACTTGAGCAGATCGTCGTCCTCGGAATCGACGGCCGAGATCGCGCCGCTCGTCAGGGCGACGGTCCAGCTCGACAGGGCGACGTCCCAGCTGCGGATCCGGCTCACTTCGTAGGCGAGCACGGCTTCGAGCTCGTCCCGGCTCAGCCGCTCGCCGAGCCCGGTCGTGACGCCGACGATCGTGTTCGACGGGCGCGTGCCGACGCCGAAGGAGTTGGGGGCCGGGTCGTCGATCACCGCCACGCGCGGCGGAGGAAGACCACTGGCGAGGGCGAGGCCTTCGAGGAGGTCTCTCACCTCGGTCTGCTCGTCGTCGACCTTGACGACGTGCGCCCGGGTCTCGGTGAGCACCCTGTGTTCGAGACGGCGGCGCAGGAACGGGATGCGGAACAGTCCCACCAGGATGCCGATCACCGCCGATCCCGCCGCG
>DATFVT010000264.1:0-4089 GCA_035260105.1 Acidimicrobiia bacterium | reverse complement strand
GACTGCGTGTGCCCGAACCCGCGCCGGTTGGCCTTCCCGTCGTCGCCGGCGACGACGACGCCGAGCGCGCGGCTGGCAGCCACGCCGAGGAGGGGATCGGGAAGGTTGTTGCGCACCCGGCTCGTCGCGTCGGCGAGCACGTCGGCGTCCCACAAGCCTTCCGGGTCGTGGAGCAGCGCCTGGTAGAAGAGCGCGACCGTTGCCGCCGTCGCGACACCGCCGCCGCCCGGCACGCCGACGGCGCGGACATCGGACCGGTTGAACGACAGCAACGCCTCGTCGGTCACCTCGGCGACCGGCAGTTCCGGCACGCCGAAGATCTCGATGAGCTCCTCGCGTGGCGCGGGCTCACCGGACAGCTCGAGCTCCGCGATGTCGTCCTGCTCCTGAGGCGGGATGCCGAGCACGCGTGACAGGCCGAGCGCGCCCGTGACGCGCTCGTGGACGACGTCGCGGTAGTCGCGGCCCGAGACGCGCTCGATGAGCTCGGCGAGCACCCAGTGCGCCGACGTCGGGTGGTACTCGTAGGCGGTGCCGGGCTCCCAGTTGAGACGCCAGCGCGCGAACGCCTCGAGCCGGCGGTCACGGTCGGCCCACGCCGGCGGTCCCAGCGGCGCGCGCGGGAACCCCGAGGTGTGCAACATCACCTGCTCGACGGTGACGACGTCCTTGCCGTTCGTCGCGAACTCGGGGATGTACTCGGCGACCCGCCGCTCGATCTCGAGGCTGCCGTCGCCGATGAGCATCCACGCCGCGCTGGCGACGAACGCCTTCGTCGCCGAGAAGATGACGTAGCGCGTCTCCGGCCCGGCGTCGCCGACGCTCTCGAACGCCGCCAGCTGCCCGTCCTTGGCCAACGCGTACTGGCACGACGGCAGGAGGCCGCCGTCGACCTCCCGCCGCACCCGGGTCCGGAGCTCATCGAGCCGCTCGGCGTCGATCCCCAACGACTCCGGGTCGACCACGGCGGTGACGGTCACAGCCGAACGCTAGACCGCGTGGCGATCCCCGGCACCCGGCCGCCTCGGTGCGTTCGTCGGCCGACCACCGTGACGTTATGTTGCCGGTATGCAGCGCGACGGGGGGAAGGCGCGTGGTGGTGCGACCGCGCCGACGTCGGTGCGCGCGGTCGAAGGCGAGCAGGCACGTGAACGCTCGGATCGGCTCGTCACGGAAGAGCCGATGGAGATCCGGGTGCAGGGCCCGGGGCAGGAGCCGGAGCCGCTCGTCGTCACGATGCGCACGCCCGGCCAGGACTTCGACCTCGCGGTGGGCTTCTGCATCACCGAGGGCGTCGTCGACACTGCCGCCGATCTCGCGACGATCGCCTACTGCCTGCCCGAGGACGGCGTGCAGCGGTACAACGTCGTCACGATCCGGATGCGCCGACCCGTCGATCTCGCCGCGCACGAGCGAGGCTTCGCTGCGAACGCCAGCTGCGGGCTGTGCGGCAAGACGACGCTCGAGCAGATCGCGGTCGACTGCGGCCCGGTCGGCCCCGGTCCGCGCGTCGGACGCTCCGCGCTCGTCGCGTTGCCCGAACGGCTGCGCCGTGCCCAGGCCGTCTTCGACGCCACCGGCGGGCTGCACGCCGCCGCCTGCTTCGGCCCCGACGGAGACCTCACGGTGCTGCGCGAGGACATCGGCCGGCACAACGCGGTCGACAAGGTCGTCGGGCATGCTGCGCTCGAACAGCGGCTGCCGCTGGCCGACCAGCTGTTGCTGGTGTCGGGGCGGATGAGCTTCGAGATCGTCCAGAAGGCTGCCGTTGCCGGGATCCCGGTCCTGTGCGCGGTCTCGGCGCCGTCCAGCCTGGCGGTCGAGGCGGCCGACCGGCTCGGGCAGACCGTCGTCGGCTTCCTGCGCGGCGACCGCTTCAACGTCTACACGCATCCCGAGCGGATCGACCTTGGAGTCGTGACGTGAGCCGTCGCCGCACCCATCGCGGCCGGATCAAGCCCGTGCGCCGCTGGCGGCGCGACTCCTGGGTCGGGTTCAAGCCGTACGGCGCCGGGGAGACGAAACCCAACCACTACGGCGAGATCGTCAAGACGGTGTGGGAGAACCGCCGCAATCTCCGGTACGCGTGGCGGATCCTCCGCCGCGGCGTGTGCGACGGGTGCGCCCTCGGTGTCGCCGGGTTCCACGACTGGACGATCTCGGGCGTCCACCTGTGCACCACCCGCCTGAACCTGCTGAAGGTGAACACGATGGGCGCGCTCGATCCGTCGGTGCTGGCCGACGTCGAGTCGCTCCGGGCCCGCAGCGGGAAGGAGCTGCGTGACCTCGGCCGGCTGGCGCACCCGATGGTGCGCCGCAAAGGTGAGCCGGGCTTCCGCCGCGTGAGCTGGGACCACGCGCTCGACCTCGTGGCCGACGGGATCCGGGCCGCGGGTCCGGACCGGTTCGGCATGTACCTCACGGCCCGGGGCCTGACGAACGAGACGTACTACGTCGCGCAGAAGCTCGTTCGGTTCCTCGGCAGCAACAACATCGACAACGCCGCCCGCGTCTGCCACGCGCCGTCGACGCTCGTCCTGAAGCAGACCATCGGCGCCGGCGCGACGACGGTCTCGTACGCAGACGTCATCGGCACCGACCTCGTCGTGATCATCGGCAGCAACGTCGCCAACGCCCAGCCCGTGTTCATGAAGTACCTCTTCCTGGCGCGCCAGCGAGGAACGAAGGTCGCGGTCGTGAACCCGCTGCGCGAGCCCGGGCTCCACCGCTACTGGGTCCCGAGCAACGTCGAGAGCGCGTTGTTCGGCACGAAGATGGCCGACGAGTTCTTCGACGTGCACATCGGTGGAGACGCCGCGTTCTTCAACGGCGTCCTGAAGGAGCTCCTCGCCGACGACACGATCGATCGCGACTTCGTCCGCTCGCACACGACGGGGTTCGACGAGCTCGTTGCCGAGCTCGACCGGCAGCCGTTCGACGAGCTCGAGCGGGCCTCGGGGGCGAAGCGCGCCGACATGGCGCGCCTCGCCCGGCTCTACGCCTCCGCGCCCGCCGCCGTCCTCGTCTGGTCGATGGGCATCACCCAGCACGAGCACGGAGACGACAACGTCGCCGCCATCGTGAACCTCGCGCTCGCGCGCGGGAACGTCGGCCGACCGGAGGCCGGGCTCATGCCGATCCGCGGCCACTCCGGCGTCCAGGGCGGCGCCGAGATGGGGGCGTACGCCACCGCGCTGCCGGGGAGCCTGCCGGTGACGCCCGAGAACGCCGCCGCGCTCGCCGACGCCTACGGCTTCCCCGTCCGGGGCGAGCCGGGGCTGAGCGCCGCCGAGATGGTGGAGGCCGCGGCGGAGGGGCGGCTCGACGTCCTGTACTCCAGCGGCGGCAACTTCCTCGAGGTGTTGCCCGACCCACCCGCCGTCGACGCCGCGATGGCGAAGGTGCCGCTGCGTGTCCACCAGGACATCGTCGTGTCGAGCCAGATGCTCGTCGATCCGGGCGAGACCGTCGTGCTGCTGCCGGCGGCGACCCGCTACGAACAGCGCGGCGGCGGCACGCAGACGTCGACGGAGCGACGCATCCTCTTCAGCCCCGAGATCCCGGGCTCGCGGGTGGGGGAGGCGCGCAGCGAGTGGGAGATCTTCGTCGACCTCGCGCAGCGGGTCGACCCGACTCGCGCGCAGCAGATGCGCTTCGAGTCGGGCTCGGCCATCCGCGACGAGATCGCGCGGGTAGTGCCGTCGTACGCAGGCATCGAGCGACTGCGCGACACCGGCGATCAGGTGCAGTGGGGCGGCGAGCGTCTCTGCGAAGGTCCTGACGGCCCACAGTTCGCGACAAGCGACGGGAAGGCGCAGTTCACGCCGGTGCGCCCGCCGCCGGCGAAGCCGACCGACGGGCTGCGCCTCAGCACCCGTCGCGGGAAGCAGTTCAACACCATGGTGCACCGGGAGATCGACCCGCTGACGGGCGCGGCGCGCGACAGCATCTTCGTCTCGGATGCCGACGCCGACCGCCTCGGCCTCGCCGAGGGAGCACGTGTGCTCGTCCGTTCCAGCCACGGCGAGCTGTGCGCCCGCGTGCACCGGGCGGCGCTCCGGCCCGGCAACGTCCAGGTGTTCTACCCCG
>DATFVT010000263.1:0-4828 GCA_035260105.1 Acidimicrobiia bacterium | reverse complement strand
CTTCGCCAGGTGGTACGTGCGGTGCAGCCACCACGCAGGGAAGCCGCGCACCCGAATGCGGCCCGGGAGCCGGGCGACCCCCCGGTAGCGACCGAGCGACACGAGCTGGCCCCGGTTGCGGTACCGGAACGGGCGCGGCGGTTGCCCGCGGGCGACCGCGGCCAGGTTGCGCGCCAGCTGCTTGGCCTGGCGGATGGCGTGCTGCGCAGTCGGCGGGGACACGGCGCCCGTCGTGAGGTCGGGCACGGCGGCGTTGTCACCCGCGGACCACGCGTCGGGGACGACGACGCCGTCGGCGGTGCGGACGCGCAGGTACTCGTCGCAGAGGACGCGCCCGCGCTCGTCGACCGGGAAGCCCGAGCGCGCCGCCAAGGCGTGCGGGGTCACGCCGGTGGTCCAGACGAGCGTCGCGGCGGCGAACTCCTCGCCGTTCGACAGCCGCATGACCCCGCCCTCGGCGGACTCGAGGCGGGTCTCCATCCGGATCTCGATCCCGCGGCGGGTGAGGCGGCGCCGTGCGTAGTCGGCCAGGCCGGGATCGATCTCCGGGAGGAGGCGGTCCGTCGCCTCGACGAGCACCCACCGGGCGTGCTCGCCGCGCAGCTCGGGGTAGCGCTTCATCGCGGCGCGGCTGAGGTCCTCGAGCTCGGCGAGCGCCTCGACCCCGGCGTACCCGCCGCCGACGACCACGAAGGTGAGGAGCGCGCGCCGCCGGGCCGGGTCGGAGGCTTCGGCGGCCGCCTCGAGTCGCGCCAGCACGTCGTTGCGGAGATGGATCGCCTCGTCGATCGTCTTGAACCCCACGGCCTGCTCGGCGAGCCCGGGGACGGGCAGCACTCGGCTGATCGACCCCGGCGCCAGCACCAGGACGTCGTACTCGAACTCGCGCGACGAGCCCTCGAGGAGATGGACACGCGCCCGGCGGGCGGCGTGGTCGATCGCCTCCACCTCGCCGACGACGAGCCGGGTGCGGCGCAGGACCTGGCGCAGCGCGACGAGGACGTGGCGGGGCTCGATCGTTCCCGACGCCGCCTCGGGGAGGAACGGCTGGTACTGGAGATAGTTCTCCGCGTTCACGAGCACGATCTCGTCGCCGGGACGGCGGAGGCGGCCTTCGAGCCGCAGCGCGGCGTAGGTGCCGACGAAGCCGCCCCCACAGACGAGGACCCGCATATTGTGAATGGTTTCACGAGCCCCGAGCCGGGTCAACGGAGGACGATGCGCGCGTCGGGTGACCGTTAGGGTCCGAGCGCACGCATCGAGGAGAAGGAGCGGCGATGCCGAGTCCGGAGCAGGTCCGAGCGGCGGTCGACGCCTACGTCGCCGCGTACATGGCGAACGACCGGGACGCGTTCCTCGCCGCCTTCGCCGACGGCGGCGTGATCGAGGACCCGGTCGGTACGCCGGCGCACCTCGGTCAGACCGCCTGCGGCGGGTTCTGGGACACGGTCCACCAGCTCACCGAGCGCATGACCTTCGACGTCAAGGACGTCATCGTGTGCGGGAGCGAGGCGGCCATGGTCTTCCGCATCCATGCCGGCACCGACGACGCCGGGATCGTCCTCGACGCCGTCGACATCTTCGAGGTCGACGACGACGGGAAGATCGCCTCGATGCGGGCGTACTGGGACATGAGCCGCGCCACACCGGCCGGCTGACCCGCTCACCAGGGGCTTGACCGGACGGTCAACTCGACTGGTGAGATGCCGGATCCGTAGGCCACAATGTTGCAGCCATGCGGGTCGAGTCACGGGATTCCCTGTCGCTCAAGCCGGCCGAGCTCGACGAGTTCGGCCAGCTTCTCGCTACGGTCGAGTTGCCCCTCAAGGACGACGCCCTCGACGAGCACGTCGAGCGCTTCCCGCTGGTGACCCTCACCACCGCCGACGACGAGCTGTACGGGTTCCTCTTCGGCTCGCTGGAGCGCATCGGCGGCACCCCGTGCATCCTCTGGGGTCTGGGCGCCATCCGGCGTGGTCGCCAGGCACGCGTCACGCTCGACCAGCTCGTCGGCGAGCTGTACCGGAGGGCCGCGATCTCCTTCCCGGACGAGGACGTCCTCGTCGCCGGGCGCTTCGCGCACCCGTCGGCGTACGCGCTCCTGAACCACCTCTCCGACGTGTGCCCGCGGCCGAAGTACTCGCCCACGGGTGAGGAGCGGGCGTGGGGCCGGCGCCTGGCGCGCCGGTTCGGCTGCGACGGCCGCTACGACGATCGCAAGTTCCGCCTGAAGGCGAGCGGCGCGTCGGAGGCCGTCCTGCACGCGGCGGCGGTGAAGGCCGGCGGGAAGTCCGCCGCCGAGGTCGTGGGCACCGTGCGGCCGCACAAGGGCGAGGCGGTCATCGCCTTCGGATGGGCGACCGCCGAGGCGCTCACCGACGGTCTGTCTCCCGCCAAGCCCCGCCGCTAGCGGTCAGTCTCCCCGACGCGCCGCCAGCGCGGCGTCGATCTCGTCCCGCAGATCCTCCGGCGTCGTCACCGGCTGCCGACACGCGAAGTGCTCGCAGACGTACCCCGTCGCCTTGCCGTCGACGAGCGTGCGTTCCGCGAGCAGAGGAGTGACGTCGTCGCCGGTGCCGGGCGCGCTCCTGACGGTGACGGATGCGGGCAGGAGCCGTCCGTGCACCTCGCGTTGCAGCGCGTCCGTGCCGTCCGCCTCCGGGCCGACGATCGCGATCTCGAGCGGCGGCGTCACGAGCCGCTCGAGCGCGCCGAGCAGGTACGCGAACGCGGTCGCGTGCTCGGCGAGCACGGGGCCGAGCCGGCGCAGCACCTCGGCCGCCGGCTCCTCGTAGCTGCCGGCGCCGGTGAGCGCGCCCAACCGGAGCAGCCCGTTCGCGGCGAGCGAGTTCTCGGCCGGAGTCGCGTTGTCCTGGTACTCCTTCGGGCGCACGATCAGCGCTTCCGCGTCGGCGCCCGTCGTGAAGAACCCGCCCTCGTCCTCGTCGTGGAAGAGCCGGATCAGCTCGTCCGCGACCCACCGGGCGTCGTTCAGCCACGACACGTCGTCGACCTCGGCCAGCGTGACCAGCGCTTCGAGCAGCGCGGCGTAGTCCTCGGCATACCCGAGCTGGTGGGCGCGGCCGTCCTGCCACGAGCGCAGCAAGCGGCCGTCGTCGCGGCGCAGATCGGAGAGAAGGAAGCGCGCGTTCTCACGCGCCGCATCCATCCAGTCGGCCCGGTCGCACGCGGCCGCCGCCTCCGCCAGCACCCGGAGGAACAGTGCGTTCCAGGCCAGGAGCACCTTGTCGTCGAGCCCGGGGCGCACTCGGGCGTCACGCGCCGAGAGGAGCTTCGGGAGCGCGCGACGCACAGCTTCGGGCGGCGCCTCGGTCCGGTCGACGACGTGCAGGATGTTCCCGCGGTACCCGGTGTGCGGGTCCTCGAAGTTGCCGCTCTCCGTCACGCCGAAGTAGCGGACGACTTCGGCGGCGTCCTCGCCGCACACGCGCGCGATCTCGTCGAGCGACCACAGGTAGAACTTGCCTTCGACGCCTTCGGAGTCGGCGTCCTCGGCGGAGAAGAACCCGCCTTGCTCGTGACGGAGGCCGCGCAGGACGTAGCCGATCGTGTCCTCGACCACGCGCCGATACCGCGGCTCGCCCGTGACGAGGAAGCCGTGCAGGTACGCGCCGGCCAACAGCGCCTGGTCGTACAGCATCTTCTCGAAGTGGGGGACCAGCCAATAGGCGTCGGTCGAGTAGCGGTGGAACCCCCCGCCGACCTGGTCGTACATCCCGCCTGCGGCCATGGCGTCCAGTGATGTCCGCACCATGTCGAGCGTCTCGGGCGCCTGGTTGCGGACGAACGTTCGCAACAGGAAGTCGAGCGTCATCGCCTGGGGGAACTTCGGCGCCGGCCCGAACCCGCCGAACTGCGGGTCGTACTGCGCGCGCGCCGCCTCGTATGCGCCGGCCAGGATCTCGGGCGACGGCGTCGGCCCGTCACCGGTCGTGCCGAGGTTCCCGATCCGTTCGAGCGCGTTCGTGAGCTTTCCGGCCTGCTCGAGGAGATCGTCGCGCCGGGTGCGCCAGGCGTCGTCGACGGCTTCGAGCACGCGCACGAATCCCGGCATGCCCTGACGGTCGTCCCTCGGGAAGTACGTGCCGCCGAAGAACGGACGGCCGTCGGGAGTGAGGAAGACCGTCATCGGCCATCCGCCCCGGCCGGTCATCGCCTGCACCGCCTGCATGTAGATCCCGTCGACGTCGGGCCGCTCCTCGCGGTCGACCTTCACGTTCACGAACAGGCGGTTCATGACGGCCGCCACTTCGGGATCCTCGAAGCTCTCGTGCGCCATGACGTGGCACCAGTGACACGACGAGTAGCCGACCGAGAGGAGGACCGGCTTGTCGCCGACGCGTGCCTCGGCGAACGCGTCGCCACCCCACGGATACCAGTCGACGGGGTTGTCGGCGTGCTGGCGGAGGTACGGGCTCGTCTCGCCGGCGAGGCGGTTCACCGCCTCAACTTACCGGCCTACGGCGAGGCTCCCGTCCCGAGTCGGTCGGCGGCGGTCGCCTTCGCCCACCGGTAGTCGGGCTTGCCCGAGGGGGAGCGCACGATCTCGTCGACGACGACGACGTCGCGCGGCGCCTTGTACCCGGCGACGTGCTCGCGGACGTGCGCGTCGAGGTCGTCCGCGCGCGGCCTAATGTCGCCGCGCAGTTGCACGACGGCGACGACGCGCTCACCCCAGCGGCTGTCGGGCACGCCCACGACTACGGCGTCGAACACTGCCGGGTGCCCCTTCAACGCTGCCTCCACCTCTTCCGGGTACACCTTCTCCCCGCCGGTGTTGATCGACACCGAGCCCCGGCCGAGCAGG
>DATFVT010000262.1:0-2265 GCA_035260105.1 Acidimicrobiia bacterium | reverse complement strand
GTCTCGGTGAGCGCGGGCCAGATCAAGTTCATGACGGTCACGTACCTGCCGGTCGCCGACGCCGATGAAGAGGGCGACGCTGGCACCGAGTGACCCCCGCTCACGGGGGCGTGACGACGGGAGGCTCGCCCGGTTCGTGGCCGAGCACGGTGACGAGCGTTCGCTGGAGCAGGTCGGCGAGCCGCCGTCGCTGCTCGGGTGTCTCGGCGTCGGCCCACATGGTGAAGTCGGCGGAGGGGACGTCGCGCCAGCCGAGCGCTTTCAGCTTGTCGACAGCTTCGGCTGCCAGCTCGCGGTGGCGTCCCAGGTACTCGTCGCCGACGGCCTCGCACAGCAGCGCGGTCTCGCCGTCGACCCCGCTCACCTGCACCCACAGATTCGAATCCCGAGCCGAGTGGACAACCAGCGACTCGTCCCGACCTTCGGCTACCCGCTCCACGGCGTCGCGGATGACTGCGTTCGTGTCCATGGAGCAGGAGAGATACCACGCTCTCGCTTCACGCGTCGCGTCAGCCGAACGTGTCGATGACGGCAGCGAGGTCGGCGAGGCTCGCCACGTTGTGCCCCGACACGAGCAGGTCGATGTGCGGCAACGCGGCGCGCATGCCCCGGGTGGCGGGCTCGTAAGCCGGCCCCGCCTTCAGCGGGTTGACCCACACGACCCGGTGGGCGAGTCGGGAGAGCCGCGCCATGGCTGCCGCGAGCACGTCCGGGTCGCCGCGCTCGAGCCCGTCCGAGCAGATCACCACGACCGCGCCCCGGCAGCCGCCGCGCCACGCCCAGGTGCGGAGGTACTCCTGCAGCGACTCGCCGATCCGTGTGCCGCCCTCCCAGTCGACGACGGTCTCGGCGGCCTGCCGGAGCGCCTCGTCGGGGTCCCGGCGCGCCAGTGCGCTCGAGACGCGCGTCAGCCGCGTTCCGAAGCAGAACACCTCGACGCGGCCCGGGCCGCGGGTGACGGCGTACGCGAACTGCAGGAGCGCGCGCGAGTACGCCGACATCGACCCCGACACGTCGAGGAGGAGGACGAGCGGTCGGGGGCGGACGCGCGGGCGAAGGCGCGGGATCCGATGGTCGCCGCCGTGGCGGACGTGCATGCGCAGGGCGCGGCGGAGGTCGGGACGGGCGCCCTTCCTCGCTCGCTGCGTGCGGCGGGACTTCCGCGACGGTGTCGCGATGACGAGCTCCGTCAAGAGCCGGCCGATGGCCGCGAGCTCCTCCGGGTCGCATTCGGCGAAGTCCTTGGCGCGCAGGAGCTCGACGTCCGAGGCGACCTGCCCGACCTCGTCGGCGCGCGCCTCGCGGCCCGTCCCCGCCACCGGTGCGGGCGCATGGAAGCTGGGCTGACGCTCGTCGAGCGGCGGTGTGCCCCCGCCGCCGACGACGAGCCGGCTCCCGGCCTCGCCGAGGAAGTAGCGCGCGAACGCTTCGTCGTATGCGACGAGGTCCGCCTGCCGGGACACGAGGCACGCCCGGCCCGACCAGTACACGTCGCGCAGGTCCGTGGGGTCGAGACGCGCGAGCCCCTCGCAGAAGGCGAGCACCTGACCCGTCCCGACGGGCAGGCCGGCAGCCCGTAGCTCCCGACCGAAGCCGGCGAACGCCGGCACGACCTCGTGGACGCGGCCGACGGGGCCGCCGTCGGCGTCGGCGTCGCCGTCGTCAGCCATCGCCGAGGATCCGGCCGAGGTCGTCCCGGATGCGCACGAGGTCGTCGTGGTCCTTCACGACGGTCCCGAGGGTCACGTCGACCGAGTCGCGCTCGAGTCGCTCGGCGCCGAGGAACGCGAGCGCCTTGGCCCATTCGATGGTCTCGGCGACGCCGGGCCGCTTCACGAGGTCGAGCGCCCGGATGCGCTCGACGGCCCCGGCGACGCGGTGGGCGAGGTCGGCGGGAACAGACGGCGCCCGCGCCGCGATGATCTCGACCTCCCGCTCGGGCGACGGGTAGTCGATCCAGTGGTAGAGGCACCGGCGCTTGAGCGCGTCGTGCAGCTCGCGGGTCCGGTTCGAGGTGAGCACGACTGCCGGCGGCCGTTCGGCCCGGATGGTCCCCAGCTCGGGCACCGTGACCTGGAAGTCGGACAGCATCTCCAGCAGGAAGGCCTCGAACTCGTCGTCGGCGCGATCGATCTCGTCGATGAGCAGGACGGCGCGGTCGCCGGCGCGCACCGCACGGAGCAGCGGCCGCTCGACGAGGAACCTCGGCCCGAAGATCTCGTCGGCGGCGTCCTCGCGGAGGTCGCCTCCCTCTTGCAGCAACCG
>DATFVT010000261.1:0-4885 GCA_035260105.1 Acidimicrobiia bacterium | reverse complement strand
CCCCAGCCGAACCCCGACGGCTACCTCGACGTGTTCTTCGCCAAGTCGCCATCGAGCCGCCAGGCCGGTCAACAGACGCTGCAGCGCATCTTCGGGAGGACGAACGACCCGGATCAGCAGACGACCTGGCAGACGCGGCTGGCCCAGTACGACGCGGTGTGCGCCTGGGGGATCCCCGACCCACCGCTCCTCCAGCGTCTCGGCGCAATCCGGCATCCGGTGTTCGTCGCCAACGGCGACAGCGACCCGATGATCCTGCCGCGCTACTCCTACGTCCTCGCCGGGCTGATCCCGGACGCGCAGGTCAAGATCTACCCGGACTCGGCGCACGGGTTCCTGTTCCAGCATCACGCCGAGTTCGCCGCCGACGTGGAGAACTTTCTGCAGGCCGAGAACACCTAGGACCCCCGAACGCGCAAGACCGCCCATTCGGGCGGCAATGGGAATACGTTTCGAGCATGGTTCGGCCGTCAGGGGACGGTACGGCGCCGATCGGCACCGCCGGGGCGTCCTCGTCGGCCGTCATGGCGGTCTGGATCGTCGGCGCCGGCTGGGCGGTAGTGCTGCTGCTGATCCTGCGCCAAGCAGTGTTCGTGTCCGACGACTCCGTCAGCAACTACGGCCACGTCTGGTTCGTGAGCGACCGGATCTGGCGGCTCCACCACCTGCCGTGGGCGATGCCGGTGATCGGGCACGGCAAGGCCCTCGCGTTCCCCTACGCGTTCGTGCCGTGGCTGAGCGCCGCGCTGCTGCGACCGTTGCTGGGCGACTGGGTCGTGACCCTGTGGCTGGTGCTCGGAACCGTCGCGTTGATCGGGGCGACGTTCTGGGCGTTCCCCGAGCTGCGCCGGGGCTGGTGGGCCGCGGCCGTCCTGGTGAACCCGGCGGTGGTCGTCGCCTCGATCATCGGCCAGCTGCCGTTCCTCTGGGGCGCGTCGATGCTCGTCGGCGCGGTCGGTGCGTGGCGGCGCCGCCGGTACGCGCTCGCGGCCTTGCTCGCCGGGCTGGGTCAGGCGACGCACCCGGCCGTCGTGCTCCCGATCGGGCTGCTGCTGGTCGCGTTCTGGTGGCGCTGGGAGCCGGACCGGGCGAAGTTGTTGCGTTATTACGCGTTGTCCCTCATCCCGGCGATCCCGGCGGCGTGGCTCGTGATCGCGTCGCCGGTGTTCGTGGACAGCTCCCCTGTCGTCATCGCCACGGCCTTCATCGGGACGGTGGCGGTGCGAAGCCTCGTGCTCGTGGTCCCGATCGCGCTCGTCGCGGTGCAGCGGCGCTTCCAGTCGGAGGGTAGGCGTTCGCGCTCGCCGGCGCGCATCGCGTCCGGCTTCTTCGCCATGCTGCTCCTGTCGAACATCGTGTTGATGGAGCCGCTCGAAGCGACGTATTCGTGGGGCGGCCTCAACCGCAAGCCCGACACGCACCTGCTCTCGTTCATCAAGTCGAGCCACTTCGAGCCCGGTGCCACGTATCGCCTCCTCCGCGCCCACGACGGCAAGATCGGGATGTACCAACTCGTCGAGCACCGTGCGCGGCTCGACTCCGAGTTCTTCCCCGAGAGCATCGCCCGCAACAGCTGGCCCGACGTGGCGGCGTATTCGCAGTTCCTGAAGAACCGACGGGTCGACTACGTGATCATCTTCGGCACGTACGACCGCGAGTGGCGCACGAACGAGCACGATCTGCTGCGTGAGCTCGTGAACCGGAGCGCCCAGCCGTGTGTCGAGGGCCTCGTCGCGGTCCACCGGGTGACCGCGACCAACACGTTCGACGTCTACCGCATCCGTCGGGACTGCTGACCGAATCCGGCGGCCGGGTCGCCCATGGGAGCGTCCCCGGGGCGCCCGTCGAATTCCCCCTCCGCGCGACCAACCGCGGCCGGCGATGCGTCATAGTGATCGAGGGGACGAATCGCCGAAAGCGCCGACACCAGCCCTGTTATGCCGAAGCCAGCCCAAGTACTCGCAAGGTTCGTGGCCATCATCGTGGTCGGCGGCCTGGCGCTCGGTGTCTGCCTCGCCGCCCTCGTCCCGGGCGCCCGTCAGATCGCGCTGGCCCACAGCTACAAAACGACGGTCAAGAGCCTCGGCGAGCTCTCGCAGCCGACCACGGTCTACGACTCGACCGGCGCGCAGATCGGGAAGCTGGGCGTGCAGGACCGTGAGCCGGCGGAGCTGAACGAGGTTCCCCAGATCCTCATCAACGCGGTCATCGCCACCGAGGACAAGACGTTCTGGAAGAACCCGGGCATCGACATCGGCGGCGTATCGCGCGCCTTCGTCGAGAACCTGACGTCGGGCAAGATCAGCCAGGGCGGGTCGACGATCACGCAACAGCTCGTGAAGAACCGCATCCTCGGCAACAAGCGCGACATCCAAAGGAAGGCGAAGGAGCTGATCCTCGCCTACCGCCTCAACGACAAGTACTCGAAGCGCGAGATCCTGAAGCAGTACCTCAACACGGTGTACTTCGGGCAGGGCTCGTACGGCGTGAAGGCGACGGCACGAAGGTTCTTCCTCACGCCTGACCCGGGCGCGCCGTTCGGTGTGCGCGGGAAGGAGATGAGCGAGCTCACCGTGGGCGAGGCCGCGCTCATGGCCGGCTTGATCCAGAACCCGGAGGGCGACAACCCGTTCGTCTACCCGGACCGCGCGCTCGTTCGCCGCGGTGAGGTGCTCGCCACGATGGTCAAGCAGCACTACATCACGCAGGAGCAGGCGAACCAGGCCGCCCAGGAGCCGCTGCCCACGGTGAAGCCGACGACCGAGCTGCGACCGGACAACGCGTGGACCGAGCGGGCGCAGGAGGTCCTGCTCAATGATCCGCGACTGGGCCCAACTCCGAAGGAGCGGCGGGACAAGCTTCTGCAGGGCGGGCTGCACGTGTACACGACGGAGGACCCGTCCCTCCAGCAGATGGCTGACAACGCGATCGCGAACGGGCTGTACGGCGCCAAGCCGGGGTTCGGCGCCGCGCTCGTCGCGATGGACCCGAAGACGGGCTATGTGAAGGCGATGGGTGACAATCGCCCCTACATCCAGTCGAAGTTCAACCTCGCGGTCGACGGCGCCGGCCGTCAGGTGGGCTCGAGCTTCAAGGTCACGACGCTAGCGACGGTGCTCCAGAACGGATATTCGCGGAACGACCAGGTCGACGGTACCGACGGTTGCCGCGTGCGCGGCTTCGACGGTGTGACGTTCAACGCCGAGCCCGGCGGCGGGATGATGACCATCGACAAGGCAACGGCCGACTCGGTGAACTGCGCGTTCGTCCGCCTGTCGACGAGCGTCGGCCTCGAGAAGGTCATGGACCTGGCGCAGAAGATGGGCATGCGCACCAACGTGGCCGGGCGCCAGCCGCTGAACGAGTGGCGCGTGCTGACGTTCACGCTCGGGGTGATCTCGATCACGCCGCTCGAGATGGCGAACATCACGGCGACGATCGCCGGCGACGGCATCCACCACGACCCGGTGTTCGTGTCGAAGGTCGTCGGTCCCGACGGCAAGGTGGTGTTCGACGAGACGGGCCGACCCGGCACCCGGGTGCTCGACCCCGACGTTGCCCACTGCGAGGTCAGCGTCCTCCATGGCCCCATCGAGACGGGCACGGCGGCCGGCAAGGGCATCCCGGGCCACGACGCGTTCGGCAAGACCGGCACCAACGACAACCAGATCAGCTCGGCGTTCCTCGGCGGTACGCCCGACCTCGTGTCGTTCGTCTGGCACGGCAACCCCGACGTGGACCAGCCGGGCGCCGGGTTCGGCGCGGGGATCCCGAACACGATCTGGCGCAACTTCATGATCCCGGCGACGCAGAACATCCCGAACAACCCGTTCCCAGACCCGGGGCCGGCCTGCGACGCACCGGGCAAGGTCATCGACCCGCTGGCGGGCCGCACCACCGACGTGCCCAAGCCGCCGCCGCCCACCGCCGCTCCGGCGGCGCCGCCGGCGCCGAACGAGCCCGCTCCGGCACCCGAGCCCGCTCCGGCACCCGCACCCGCCCCGCCGGCGGCGCCGGCACCGGACGCGAACGCGAACGGCGGTGGCGGCGGCCCCGGCGACGGCTAGGCGTTGCTCACTCGCCGCGATGCTCAGCGCGGCGGCAGGGCGAAGCTCTGAACCAGCTGGCGCACCCCGGCGGCGAACAGTCACGACCCTTGGCGATCCTCGCCATACACCGCCGCCCCGGGGACAACTGGAAGGATGACCCAGCCGAACGTACCCACGCTGTTCGGTAGCTCGGTCGAGGGTCAATCACTTCGGAGCCCCGACTTCTTATCGTCGGTCGGGACGTGCGCAGCACCTCGAGGAGGATGCATGGACAGGGCGGAGGTTCGTGAGGCCGGGGCGGAGCAGGTCGAGGGGCGCGTGCCCGCCTACCGGTACGGCGTGGTCCTGCTGCTGCTCCTCGCAACGTTCATCTTCCTCGCCTCCGGCCCGACCGGGGACTGGGTCCCGCTCGTCGCCGTAATCCTGCAGGGCGCCACGCTGCTCGCGGCGTTCGCCGCATCCGGCGTGCGTCGCCGACTGTGGCGGCTGGCGGTCGTCGTCATCCTCGCCGCCGTCGTGTCGGCGTCCGTCGCGATCTTCGTCGGCGGCGGCGATCAGGCCACGGCCACGATCTTCTTGCTCAGCCTGCTGCTCGTCGGCGCGGCCCCGGTCGTGATCATCATGTCGTTGGTTCGGCGTCGCGTGATCGATGTCCGAACCGTGCTCGGTGCCGTATGTGTGTACGTCCTCATCGGGATGATGTGGTCGTTCGCGTTCACGGCCGTGGGCACCTTCGATTCGAAGCCGTTCTTCGCGCAGCAGTCGCACGCGACGGTGGCCGACTACCTGTACTTCAGCTTCGTGACGATCACGACCACCGGGTACGGGGACCTCAC
>DATFVT010000260.1:0-2100 GCA_035260105.1 Acidimicrobiia bacterium | reverse complement strand
GTCGCCCGAGCCGGCGCGGAAGACCTGGATCTTGCCGATGGGCGCGTCGACGCGCTCTTCGGTGAGCGTCTGCGGCATGGTCTACGCCACCGCCGCTTGCGGCCGGTACACCGGCTTGTCGTCCGGGAACTCCGACCGCAGCTTCGGCATGACCTGCTCGGCGAACAGCGCCATGTTCTTGCGCGTCAGGTCGTCGGGGAGACTGCCGAGCTGGAACAGGCCGAGCAGGTTGCCGGTCCCGAGTGCGCTCAGCGCGTCGATCAGCTGCTCGATGACGGTCTCGGGCGAGCCGACGATGGCGTAACGCCCCTCCACGATCTGTTCCCACGTGTCGACGTTGAGCATGAACGTGCCCGCCGACTTGAGGATGCTCGCCAGCGACCGCACCGACGTGTACCCGGGCGGCTGGATGGTGATCCCGGGCAGTAGACGCTTCACGAAGTACCAGAGGTGCTCCTCGTACTCGCGCCGGGCCTGCTCGTCGGTCTCGGCCACGTAGATCGGCACCAGCCACCCCGCCTGCAACGGGTCGGCCTCGTAGCCCTCCGCCTCGCACGCGTCGCGGAACATCGAGAAGTACCGCTTGAACACGTCCAAGTGGAAATAGGGGATGCCCATGTACGCGTACCGGTTGCGGGCCACGAACTCCATGGTCTCGATCGACCCCGCGCCGGGGATCCAGATCTCCGGGTGGGGCTGCTGGATCGGACGGGGCCACGGGTTCACGTACCGGATGCGGTAGTGCTTGCTCACCCACTCGAACGGGCCCGGCGTCGTCCACGCCTTGGTGATGAGGTCGTGCGCCTCCTGGAAGCGCTCGCGGGCGTGGGCGGGATTGACGGAGAACGAGTAGTACTCCGGGCCGCCGCCGACGACCATGCCGGCGATGAGGCGACCGCCGCTGATCACGTCGATCATCGCGAACTCCTCGGCGACCCGGGTCGGCGGGTCGTAGAGCGGCAGCGCGTTGCCGACGACGGCGATCCGGATGCGCTCGGTCTGGCGGGCCAGGATCGAGGCGATGAGGTTGGGCGAGGGCATGTTGCCGTACGCGTTCTGGTGGTGCTCGTTGACGCACACGCCGTCGAACCCGACCTCCTCGGCGTACATCAGCTCGTCGAGGTAGGTGTTGTAGAGCTCGTGGCCGACCTGGGGGTCGTACAGCTCATTGGGGCACGTCACCCAGGCGGGACCGTCGTACCCGGGCGACAGCTGCGTGTAGGGCATCAAGTGGAACGAGAAGAACCGCACGGCGACCCCCGGTCCGGCTCCTGGATCCGGCGGTCACCCTAATACTCTTGACCGAGCGGTCAAGTTTCGGGCCGCGGGCGGTCGGGCAACCGTCGCGGGGAGCCCGGATGGCACCGACCGGTGCACCGGCGCCGATACGATGCCCTTTCCCGAGCGTCTTGAGGAGCAAGTCCTGAGGCAGGTCTTCCGTCCCCCCGTGCTCGTCTCGTTGGTCATCGCCGCGGTGCTCTTATCGGGCATTTCGGTCGCCGGCTCGGCGTTGCGCGACGACCACTCCGACCGGCGCGCCCGGGCCGCTCCGACGACCGCCGCCCCCACGACCACCGCGACCACGGTCCCGGCGCCCACGACGACCACCGCCCCGCCCACGACGATCGTCCAGCCGCCGTGGGCAGCGCTCCCGCCGCCGCCGGGCGGCGTGGTGGGACCGGGATCCGAGGGGCCCGAGGTGCAGGCGTACGAGCAGCGGATGGCCGACATCCACTTCGATCCGGGCCCCGTCGACGGCGTCTTCGACCAGAAGACGGCCTACGCGGTCCAGACGCTCCAGAAGCTGGGCGGCGGCGTGCCCAACGGCCGCATCAGCGACGGCGACGTGTTCGCGCTCAACTTCTTCCAGTACCGGCAGCCGCTGACCGCCACGCCGGAGCCGAACCGGACCGAGGTCGACATCACCACGCAGACGCTGACGCTGTACGAGAACTTCCAGCCGAAGCTGATCACGACCATGTCGTCGGGCTCGGGCGAGAACTACTGCTACAGCACGCCCCGTGAGAACCCGACGCAGCGCGTGTGCGAGGACGCCACGACGCCGTCCGGTGACTACGCCTTCTACGAGTTCCGTCCCGG
>DATFVT010000259.1:0-2942 GCA_035260105.1 Acidimicrobiia bacterium | reverse complement strand
GCCTGCCTGCCGTCGCCGTTGATCCTGCCGGTCGACATCCGGTACTCGACCGACGTGTCGTCGAACACGGCCTCGACACCAGGGACCAGGTCGCGAGCGAAGGCGGTGAAGTTCGCGGGCGTCGTCGGATCCGACGCCGCGTCGTCGGCGAAGCGCAGCAGGTCGAGCGCCGCAAGCCTGATCTGATGCGGGGGCGTGGTGTCGATCACGTCGACGCTCGACTGGAATCCGAGCACGTGCCCGATCTCGTGCGCCGCCACCGTCTCGAAATCGATGCTGTTCGTCGCGACGCCGTCACGGTTGTCGAAATCGAAGCTGAACCGTGAGTTGAAGGTGACGGTGGCGTCTGACGCCCCGTACATCGCATCGAGGTCCGTGAAGCCGAGCGCCTTCAGATCGGCCTTGGTCGTCGAGATGCCGGAGACGCTGAACCCGGTCGGGACGAGCGCGATGAATTGCGTCGCGGTCGGCAGGGCCGTGACAATGGGCGCGTCCTGTGCGTGGACGTCCGTGAGTGCAGCGCGAAGCGTGTCATAGTCGCCGAAGAACGTCCTGGAGAGAGTCTGCCCGATGATCCGCGAGTCGCCGAGGTCTTCCAACCCCGCATTGATGGTGACCGTGACGGGTGTCGAGATCACGGCTTCCCATTGAGCGGCGGCCCGTTCGAACGCGCCGAGCGCGGAGGGATTGGCGGCGAGGCCGGCGTCGGGCACCAGCTCGATGTGGAGCCCGGAGAGCGCGGGTTCGGCGAAGAGGCCGAGGCGACTGGCCGCGAGCTCCTCCCGGCTCACCGCGATGGGCACCGGCTGCACCCGTGTCATGGCGGTCGCGCACTCTGTGGACTCGATCGCCCGGACGACACGTGGTGCGAGCGTCAGACAGAGCAATCCGCACACGCCGGCCGTCCATCGTCGCCCCCATGCGAGAGCGCGGCCACGCCGAGGAGCCGGCGCACGAGTGCCGCGGACGGACATAACCAGACCAGCTAGCAGAACTACGGACTAAGTATCGCTTGTCAAGCACGACGCCGGAGGGCGTCGCCGCGCTTCGCCGAGATCACCAGTCGCGACGGGATGTCCCGATCGCGAGGCGGATCGCGGACGATGGAGACAACCGTCAGCGCGTTGACTTCCCGGCACGTGGCCCGCTATTTTCGCCGTCGATTCGCCAGGACGGCGGAGGTTGCATCGGCGGCGGGTGAGGTTCAGTGGTCCTGCTCTCGGTCCTCAAGCTGCTCGGCATAGCGTTGAACACGGTGCTGTTCGCACCTGTGTCCGTCGCAGTGTCGGCAATCAATGCCCGCTGGGGCTATCGCATCTCGCAGTACTGGATCCGCATCAATCTGCTGCTGAGTGGCGTGCGAATTCGCTCCAGCTACGACGTGCCCCTCGATCCCCGGATGCCATACGTGTTCATGTCGAACCATCAGAGCCACTACGACGTGATGGCCGTCGTCGCCGCGCTCTGGGCCTTCCAGCTGCGCTGGGTGGCCAAGAGAGAGCTGACGAAGGTCCCGGTCTTCGGCTGGGCGCTGCGCCATTCCGACCACATCATCATCGATCGCAGCGACCACGTGCAAGCGATGAAGAGCCTCCGCGCGGCGGTCGAGAAGATGCGAAGCGGCCTCTCGGTGATCATCTTCCCCGAAGGCACGCGCGGCCCCGGCGACGGCACGATGCTGCCCTGGAAGAAGGGCGGCTTCGTCCTGGCCCTCGATGCCGGCATCCCGGTCGTTCCCGTCGCCGTCCGTGGGAGTGCCGAGATCCTCGGGCGGCGCGACTGGAAGATCCACGGCGGGACGATCGACGTGACCGTCGGCGCCCCGATCCCGGTCGCCGGCCTCGAGTGCGACGAGCTGATGCGCCGCGTGCGCGAGCGTCTCGAGACGATGCTGTCGCGCGGAGCGAAGCGAGCTCCGGTGCCTGCGCGCGTCGCGGAGGCACGGTGACGGCGTCGGCTGCACCGCCGCTGCGGGTGATACCGCTCGGCGGATTGGGCGAGATCGGTCTCAACCTGCTGGTCGTCGAGTCGGGCGACACCGCCATCGCGGTCGACTGCGGCGTGATGTTCCCCGACGAGCAGATGCTCGGCGTCGACGTCGCCATTCCGGATCTCACCTACCTTCGCACCCTCGGGCCGCGGTTCAAGGCCATCTTCCTGACCCACGGCCACGAGGATCACATCGGCGCGCTCCCGTACGTCCTCGGCGAGTTCGACGTGCCGGTGTACGGCACCCCGCTCACCATTGGATTCGTGCGCTCGCGCCTGCGCGAGCACGAGCTGCCGGCCACGCTCGCGGTGTACGAGCGCGAGCCCATCCGCGTCGGGCCGTTCGCCGTCGAGCCATTCGCGGTGACGCATTCCATCCCCGACTCGGTCGGACTCGTGATTCGCACCCCGGTCGGCACCGTCGTCCACACCGGCGACTTCAAGCTCGACCAGACGCCGCTCGACGGGCGGCTGCCCGACCTCGGTCGGCTGGCGGAGCTGGGCGCCGAGGGCGTCCTGCTGCTGATGTCGGACTCGACGAACGTCGAGCACGCAGGGGTCACGCCCTCGGAGCGCTCGGTGGGCGTGCATCTCGAGCAGATCTTCCGCGAGGCGGCGGGGCGCGTGCTGGTCACGACGTTCTCGTCCCACATCCACCGCATGCAGCAGGTGATCGACCTCTCGGCGCGCTTCGGCCGCAAGGTCGGACTGGTCGGACGGAGCCTCACCTCGCACGTCGCGACCGCGCGCGACCTGGGACTGCTCGGCGTCGCCGACGGAACGCTGGTCGATCTCGCCATCCTGCGTGACCTGCCCCGGGACCAGGTGACGCTCATCACGGCCGGCAGCCAGGCGGAGGCGGCGTCGGCCCTCGTGCGCATCGCGATGAACGCGCACAAGCAGGTGGTGCTCACACCCGGCGACGTCGTGATCCTGTCGTCGCGCATCATTCC
>DATFVT010000258.1:0-5939 GCA_035260105.1 Acidimicrobiia bacterium | reverse complement strand
CACCGCGCACGCGCACGGCAGCCCGCTCGGAGCCGACGAGGTCGCCAAGGTGAAGGAGATCCTCGGCATGCCGCCCGAGGACTTCTGGGTGCCGGACGACGTGCTCGAGTACTACCGCCGGGCCGGCGCGCGCGGCCGCGCCGAGCGCGACGCGTGGGACGCCCGGGTCCGAGCCTTCCGCGCCGGCGACGGCGAGCTCGGTGAGGAGTACGACCTCGTCGCGGCCGCACGCGGGCGCGACGGATGGGAGGCGAAGCTCCCGACCTGGGACGCCGGCGAGAAGCTCGCCACCCGAAAGGCGTGCTCGACCGCGCTCGACGCGATCATGGACGTCGTCCCCGGCCTCATGGGTGGCGGCGCCGACCTCACGGGGAACACGGGAACCGAGCTGAAGGGGAAGTCGCCCGTCACGCGCGACGACTTCACGGGCCGTCAGATCCACTTCGGCGTGCGCGAGCACGGCATGGGCTCGATCATGAACGGCATGGCCCTGTCGGGCGGTGCGCTGCCGTTCGGCGGGACGTTCCTGATCTTCAGCGACTACGAACGTCCGGCGGTGCGCCTGGCGGCGCTGTCGGGCGCCAAGGTCGCGTTCGTGTGGTCGCACGACTCGGTCGGTCTCGGCGAGGACGGTCCGACCCACCAGCCGGTCGAGCAGCTGATGTCCCTGCGCGCGATCCCAAAGCTGCGTGTGATCCGCCCCGCCGACGCCAACGAGGTACCGCAGGCGTGGCGCGTGCACATCGACGGCGACGGTCCGACCGCGTTCATCCTGACCCGCCAGGGCCTGCCCGTGCTCGAGGGCACGGCCGAACGCGCGCCCGAGGGTCTCCCGCGGGGCGCGTACACATTGGTCGACGAGACCGGTGGGGCCCCCGACCTCGTTCTGATCGGCACCGGGTCCGAGGTTCACCTCTGCGTTGCCGCCCGCGAGCAGCTGACCGCCGACGGCGTCTCCACGCGTGTCGTCTCGATGCCGTCGTGGGAGCTGTTCGCCGCGCAGCCCGACGCGTACCGCGACAAGGTCCTCCCACCCGGCGTCCCCACGCTCGCGGTCGAGGCGGGAACCAGCCTCGGCTGGGACCGGTACGCCGACGACGCCGTCGCCATCGACCGTTTCGGCGCATCGGCGCCGGGCGACGTGGTGCTCGCCGAGCTCGGGTACACGCCCGAGAACGTCGTGGCCCGCGCCCGGGCGCTGCTCGCCGTCGATTCCCCCGGAGGCACGAGCCCATGACCCCGTCCCGCTCCCCCATCGCCCGTCTGCTCGAGTACGGCCAGAGCCCCTGGTACGACAACCTCACGCGGGGGTTGATCACCGGCGGCGGCCTCCGGCGCCTGATCGACGACGACGGGATCCGCGGCGTCACCTCGAACCCGACGATCTTCGAGAAGGCGATGTCGTCCGGGGAGGGCTATGACGAGCAGCTCGCCGAGCTCGCTCGAGGCGGGACGCCCATCGACTCGATCTACTGGGCTCTCGTCCTCGACGACATCCGCCACGCCGCCGACGTGCTCCGCCCGAGCTACGACGCGGTGGACGGCCGCGACGGTTACGTGTCCGTGGAGGTCGCGCCCGATCGCGCTCACGAGACCGCCGCGACCATCGAGCAGGTCCACTGGTTGCACGACCAGGCCGGTCGTCCCAACGTGTTCGTGAAGATCCCGGCGACCCTGGCGGGCGTTCCGGCGATCGAGCAGTGCCTCGCCCAAGGCGTCTCGATCAACATCACGCTGATCTTCTCCCTCGCCCGGTACGCCGAGGTCGTCGAGGCGTACTTCCGGGGGCTCGAACGCCACGCCGAGCAGGACGGCGACCTGTCGCGGGTCGCGTCGGTGGCGTCGTTCTTCGTCAGCCGGGTCGACACCGAGGCCGACCGACGCCTGCCCAAAGGTCACCCCCTGCGCGGGAAGGTGGCGGTCGCCAACGCGAAGCTCGCCTACGGGCTCTTCCGCGACACGTTCACTGGTGACCGGTGGGCGGCACTCGAGGCGCGCGGAGCGCGCTTGCAGCGGCCGCTGTGGGCGTCGACGTCCACGAAGAACCCGGAGTACTCCGACACGCTCTACGTCGACGACCTGGTCGGACCCGACACGGTGAACACGCTCGCGCAGCCGTCGATCGACGCCTTGCACGACCACGGCGACCCGCAGCCCGACACGATCGCCCGCGACATCGACGGCGCGCGCCGGGTGATCGATGACCTCGCGGAAGCAGGGATCGACTACGGGGACCTCACCGACACGCTCGAACGGGAGGGAGTGGACAGCTTCGAACGGTCCTACCGTGACTGTCTCGCCAGCCTGGAGAAGCGTGCCGGCGAGCTCACCGGCTGACCGCACCCGCCACGTGTCGTGACCACCGGTAGCGGCGACTCGGTGGCGGTCTCGGCGGCGCTGGTCGTCTTCGGGGCGACCGGCGACCTCGCGCACCGGAAGCTCTACCCCGCGCTCGCGTCGCTAGCGGCGCGCGGTCAGCTCCCGAACCGGCTCCTGGTCGTAGGGGTGTCCCGGACGCGCATGACCGACGAGGACTTCGCGACCGAGGTGCGCAACTCGATCGCCAAGGCGCACGGCGGGGAGGCGGAGGCGCGCCAGAACGCGCTGGATGCCCGCGGTGTGCAGTACCGGTACGTCGCCGGCACCTTCGACGACGACGAGACCTTCCGCCGGCTCGCCGGGGTGCTGACGGCCTCCGACGCCGAGCACGGCACACCCGGCAACGCCCTCTACTACCTGGCGACGATCCCGCCGATGTTCGCCCCGGTCGCCGCCGGGCTCGGGCGGGCAGGGCTGGCCGAGGAGTCACCCGGTCACTTCCGGCGCATCGTGGTCGAGAAGCCCTTCGGGCGTGATCTGGAGAGCTCGCGAGTGCTGGACGCCGATCTCCATGAGTACTTCCGGGAGCACCAGATCTACCGGATCGACCATTACCTCGCGAAGGAGACGGTCCAGAACATCCTCGCACTCCGGTTCACGAACACGATCTTCGAGCCCATCTGGAACCGGCGCTACGTCGACCACGTGCAGATCACGGTGGCGGAGGATCTCGGCGTCGAGCACCGCGGCACCTTCTACGAGCAATCCGGCGCCCTGCGCGACATCGTCCAGAACCACCTCTTGCAGGTGCTGGCACTCACGACGATGGAGCCGCCCGCTTCGTTCGACGCCAACGCGATCCGCGACGAGAAGGTGAAGGCCCTCCGCTCGGTGCGCCCCCTCGCCCCTGCCGACCTCCGCCAGCACGTCGTTCGCGGTCAGTACACGCGCGGCGAGCTCAGCGGCGTCGAGGTGCCGGGCTACCGCGAGGAGGAAGGCGTGTCGCCCGACAGCGACGTCGAGACATACCTCGCGATCGAGCTCGATGTCGACAACTGGCGGTGGGCCGGCGTGCCGTTCTATGTCCGAACGGGAAAGCGCCTCCCCCATCGCGTCACCGAAGTCGCCCTCCGGTACAAGCCGGTGCCGTTCCTCCCGCTCCCGCCCACCGCGGTGCACTCCGTGGAGCCGAACACGATGGTGCTGCACATCCAACCCGACGAGGGCATCACGCTCGAGTTCGCGGCCAAGGTCCCGGGAACGACGTTCCGCGTGCGCGGGGTGGAGCTCGACTTCCGGTACCGCCACGCGTTCGCAGAGGAGGCGCCCGAGGCGTACGAACGCGTCCTCGGCGATGCGTTCCTCGGCGACGCGACGCTCTTCATCCGGGCGGACGAGGTCGACCAGGCGTGGCGGATCGTCCAGCCGCTGATCGACGCCTTCGGAGCCGGGTCGGTCCCGCTGTCGTTCTATCCCGCCGGCACCTGGGGTCCGAAGGAGGCGGACGACCTGCTCGCCGAGAGCTACGGCGACACATGGAGGACGCCGTGAGCCTGCGGGGCGAAGTTCGCGTCGTCGACGACGTTCCCGAGGGATTTCGCGAGTTGTTCGTGCAGGAGGCTCCCCGCTCTTTCACGTTGTCCGGCGGCTCCACGGCGCGCGCGTGCTACGAGCTGCTTGCGGGCACCGACGGCGACTGGGGTGGCGTCGACGTGTTCTTCGGTGACGAGCGATGGGTGCCGGTCGGCGACCCTGACTCGAACGAGGGCATGGCGCGCCAGGTGTTGCTCGACCGGGTCGGGGCCCGCCGGGTCCACTCGATGCGGAACGCCGGGAACACGATCGACGACGCAGCCGACGCCTACGACCGACTGCTGCGCGAGCACGGACCGCTCGACTTCGTTCATCTGGGGCTCGGGCCCGACGGGCACACCGCGTCGCTGTTCCCCGGGTCGGCGACGCTCGAGGAGCGCAAGCACCTCGTCGTCGCGGCCGGCGACGATCTCCATCCGCACCCGCGGCTGACCCTGACCCTTCCGGCGTTGAACCAGTCCCGACTGGCGGTCTTCACGGTCGCGGGCGAGGAGAAGCGCGACGCCCTGCGGCGGGTCAAGACCGGCGACGATCTTCCGGCAGCGCACGTATCGGCCGCGCGCGTCATCTGGCTCGTGGACGAGGCAGCCGACGCCTGAGCGGTCAGCGCCTGGCCGGGAGCGCTCTAGGCTCTCGACCATGCTCAGCGCGGCGGAGGCCCACGCGCTCGCGGGCCTTCCCGCAGCGCAGCTCCTCGACGAGGCGGGCCGCCTCCGCGACCGGGGTCACGGCGATCGCGTCACCTTCTCGCCCAAGGTGTTCATCCCGCTCACGATGTTGTGCCGTGACCGCTGCGGCTACTGCACGTTCGCCAAGCCGCCGGCCCGACTCGACACGCCGTACCTCCCGCTCGACGACGTCCTCGCCATCGCCCGCCGCGGCGCCGCCGCCGGCTGTCACGAGGCTCTGTTCACGCTGGGAGAGGCGCCGGAAGCGCGGTATCCCGCTGCCCGGGAATGGCTTTCGGGCCACGGCTACTCGTCGACCGTCGACTACCTCGTCGAGGCGTGCCGCGCCGTCCTCGACGAGACCGGCCTGCTCCCCCACGCGAACGCGGGCGCGCTCTCGCAGGCCGAGTTCGAGCGTCTGCGGGAGGTCAGCCCGTCACAGGGGATGATGATCGAGACGCTCGCCGAGCGGCTCAGCGAGCCCGGCGGACCCCACCACGGCGCGCCGGACAAGACCCCGGAGCGTCGCCTGGCGACACTCGAAGCCGCCGGCCGCGCACGGGTGCCGTTCACGACCGGAGTCCTGATCGGGATCGGCGAGACGCGTGACGAGCGCATCGACGCGCTCCTCGCCATCCGGGAGAGCGACGCCCGTCATGGCCACGTGCAGGAGGTGATCGTCCAGAACTTCCTGCCCAAGCCGGGAACCGCGATGCAGAGCCACCCGGCCTGCGACCGAGACGAGTTCGTCTGGACCGTCGCCGCCGCCCGGCTCGTGCTCGGGCCCGACATGCACGTCCAGGCACCGCCCAACCTGAGCGACGACCTCGACGTGCTCGTCGCCGCCGGGATCGACGACTGGGGCGGCGTCTCGCCCGTGACCGTCGACCACGTGAACCCTGAGCGCCCCTGGCCGGCCCTGGACCGCCTCCGCGCCGCGACGGAGGCGTCGGGGAAGGCGCTCGCGCCCCGTCTGACGGTGTACCCGGAGTACGTGCGCGACGCCGACCGGTGGCTGCACGGCGATGTGCGCTTCCCCGTGCTCCTCCGTTCCGACGGCGAGGGGCTCGCACGCGAGCACGCGTGGGCGGCGGGCGGCAGCGAGCCGCCGCCGGTGCTGCTGCCGGTCGGCACGCCGGCGCGCGCGGGCGGGCCGGTCGGCGAGGTGCTCGACGGCGTCACCGCCGGCGACGAGGTCGGTGTCGACGAGATCGCCACGCTCCTCGCGGCGCGCGGACCGGAGCTCGCGCGTGTCGCCGAGGTCGCCGACGAGCTCCGCCGGAACGCGGTCGGCGACGTGGTGACGTTCGTGCGCAACCGCAACATCAACTACACGAACATCTGCACGTTCAAGTGCCG
>DATFVT010000257.1:0-5491 GCA_035260105.1 Acidimicrobiia bacterium | reverse complement strand
GGAGGCCTTCGTGCTCGACCTCGGGCTCGAGGAGCGTCAGCTCGAGGGATACCGGGAACGGTTCGAGCAAGCCGAGCAGCTGGGGCTCCCGGACGTCGCAGAAGCGCTCCGCCCGCTCCTGGAACAGACGCAGGATCACGTGCGCGAGCTCCGCGGCGTGCTCGGCAACTGAACCGGACATCGGCGAAGGTCGCTCTGAGCGTGGAAGTAGACGTCGAGCGCGATGACGAGCGCTCTCGGTACGAGATCGCGGTCGACGGCCGGCCGGCCGGGTTCGCCGACTTCCGGCAGGAGGGCAGCACGGTCGTCTTTCCGCACACGGTCATCGAGGCTTCGATGCGAGGTCAGGGTCTCGGTGCCGAGCTCGTGCGCCACGCCCTCGACGACGTGCGCGCCGCCGGCGGGTCGGTCGTCGCGCAGTGTTGGTACGTGGCGCAGTTCATCGACGAGCATCGTGAGTACTCCGACCTGCTCGTCACCCCCCGCGCTGACGCCGGGGGTACCGTGAGCCCGAGTGACCGGCAGTGAGCCCGATCCCCGCTACGTCCGTCCCGGGTGGTTCACGACGCACATCGGGAACCCGATCGTCAGGTTCCTCACCCGCTCCGGGCTCAGCGTGTGGGGCTCGCGGGAGCTGCGCGTGCGCGGACGCACGAGCGGCGAGTGGCGGACCACACCCGTCAACCTCCTGACCTTCGAGAACGAGCGCTACCTCGTCGCGGCCCGGGGTGAGACGCATTGGGTTCGCAACCTGAGGGCGGCGGGCGAGGGCGAGCTGCGCGTCGGAAGGCGCACCGAGCCCTTCCGGGCGACCGAGCTTCCCGACGAGCAGAAGCCGCCCGTCCTGCGCGCGTACCTCGAGCGCTGGAAGGTGGAGGTGGGCGTCTTCTTCGACGGCGTCGGTGGCGACTCGTCCGAGGACGAGCTACGCCGCATCAGCCCCGACCATCCCGTCTTCCGGATCGAGACGCCACGCGCCTGACCTCAGCGGGCGGCGTCGATCTTGGCGAACAGCTCCGCGTACTGGGACAGATGGCGATCGCCCAGGAACTCGCTGATCGCACGGTCGCGCGCGCTGGCGCCGAGGCGCTCCGCGTAGCTCCTGTCGTCGAGCAGCCGCCGCACGGCACGCCCGAACGCGGCCTCGTCGCGCGGGTCGTCGATCAGGAGCCCGTGCTCATCGGAGACGATCTGGTCGACGATGCCGCCGACGGCGCTGGCGACGATCGGCTTCGCCTTCCACATCGCCTCGGCAACGGTGAGCCCGAACCCCTCGGCCAGGCTCTTCTGGGTCACGACGGCGGCGTGGCGCTGGATGGCGTTCACGATGGCCGCGTTCTCGTCATTGTCGTGCATCGGCAGGCACGCGAGGTGGACGTGGGTCCGTTCGGCGTGCGGGAGACGCCGCCACACCTCGATGCAGTGCTCGAACGTGGCCGCGCCCTCGGGATCGTCGGCGACGCCGGACACGACGGGCCCGGCAAGGAGGAGATGGGCGGGACCGACCCCGTCGACGTCGTGGGCGAACGCCGTCATGACGCCGACCATGTCCTTCAACGGGTCCCAACGCGAGATCTGCACGACGAGGGGCGCGTCCGCCGGGGGAGGCGGCCCGGTCTGCAGCACGTCGACATGGCGGGCAATGCGGGCGACCGACCCGTCTTCGCGCCGGTAGGTGGCGGCTCCTCGGCTGGCGTCGCCTTCGAGCAACCCGACGTAGTGGAGGATGGCGTCGACGTCGTCCCGTGGCATGTCCTGATTCTTGGGCGAGAACGGGTCGATCGAGGGAGGGATCACTACCGCACGCTCCGGATCGGCCCAACCCGGGATGTACGCGCGACGCGTGAACACATTGGCGTCGACCTCTTCGAGGTAGGGACGCAGGAACGCCCATGCGCGCTCGGTGTACTCGTTGGGATCGTCGGCTCCGACGTGGCAGCGCCAGATCACGATGAGCCCGGCGCGGGCGAGCGCATGCGCGAGTCCGGCGGTTTGAGGATCGTGGAGCACGACGATGTCGCGCGGGCGCACGAGAGCCAGCAGCTCGTCGGCATTGGCGCGGAGGATCTGCTCGTAGTGGCGGCGTTCGTCGGCACCGAGCGGGCCTCCGTCGCCGCGCGCTCCGTGAAGGTTGTTGTGGATGCGTTTCGTGATCTCGAAGAAGTGCGGGTCGCCCTTGATGACGACCCACTGGGCGTCGATCCCCGCGCCGCGGACGTAGGCCAGGAGGCTGCGCAACATCTCGGCGACACCGCCGCCGGACGCAGTGGAGTTGACGTTCAGGACGGTGCGGCCGGTCAGCCGCTCGCGCGCAGCCTTCGCGGTGGCCTCGAACCGTTGGGCACGCTCGGGCCCGATGAGCGGTAACAGTAGTTCGGGTGTGCAGGCGGCGAGGTGGACCTCTTCGAGCCTCACCTCGTGGTCACCGGCACGCGCCACTCGACGACGGTGCCCCCGGTGTCGAGACGTTCCGCCGTGAAGTCGCCGCCCATGGTCGCGGCACGGTGGCGGAGGTTCGGCAGACCTCGTCCATCCGACGGGATCGACGGAAGGCCCTTGCCGTTGTCGACGACCCGGACGAGGAGGTCCGGTCCGGCTTCGACGGTGACACTGACCTGCGATGCTCCCGCGTGCTGAGCGACGTTGGACAACGCCTCTTGGAGCACCGCGAGCAAATGCTCGGCGGTCGCGTCGGAGACGAGCGTGTCGAGCGGGCCGTCGATGTGCAACTCGGGCGAGAACCCGAGCAACTCACGCGCCCCGTCGACCATGGCGAAGATCGACACGCGGAGCCCGCGCTGGGCGGGCGTCTGCAACGCGAAGATCGTGCTGCGGATCTCCCGAATGGTCACGTCGAGATCGTCCACGACGAGGTTGATCCGGTCCGAGGCCTCCTCCCGGCCCGGGATGGGCACCATCGTCTGGAGCGTCATGCCGGCGGCGAAGAGCCGCTGGATGACCTTGTCGTGCAGGTCGCGGGCAATCCGCTCTCGATCCTCGAGGACCGCGACCTCCTCGATCCGTCCCATCAGCCGGGCATTTGCGATCGCGACGCCGGCCGCGGCCGCCAGCGCCCGGGCGAGCCGTTCGTCCTCGTCACTGAACTCGTCGGCACCACGCTTGTCGCAGAGGTAGAGATTGCCGAAGACGGAGCCGCGCACGAGGATCGGCACGCCGAGGAACGAGCGCATGTCGGGGTGGTTCGGAGGGAAGCCATAGGACTGCTCGTGCGCGCCGAGGTTGCGTAACCGCAGGGGGCGCGGGTCGACGATGAGGAGGCCGAGGATGCCGTGACCCTCGGGGAGATGGCCGATCGCGTCGTACTGTTCCGGCCCGATGCCGACGGTGATGAACTCGCTGAGGTGCTGGTCCTCGCCGATGACGCCGAGCGCCCCGTAGTTGGCGGCGACCAGTGAGCAAGCCGACTCCACGATCCGGCGCAGGACGATCGGTAGGCTCAGGTCCGTCCCGATGCTCGTGATCGCGTCGAGCAGTTCCTGGATGTGTGGGTTGATCTTGCTGAACGGCAAGGGCACATTCTGATCCCGGGTTGGAGCATGGGCAACGCAGTGCGGGTATTCCTCCTCGACGACCACGAGATCGTCCGTCGCGGCGTGAAGGAGCTCCTCGAGGCGGAGGGGGACCTCGAGGTCGTGGGGGAGGCGGGGACCGCCGCCGACGCGCTGGCCCGCATCCCGCCCACCCGGCCCGACGTCGCCGTGCTCGACGTCCGCCTCCCCGACGGTGACGGGGTAGAGGTGTGCCGCGAGATCCGATCGGCGCATCCCGAGATCCACTGCCTGATGCTCACGTCGTTCGCCGACGACGAGGCGCTGTTCCAGGCGATCATGGCGGGCGCGTCCGGGTACGTCCTCAAGCAGATCAAGGGTGCGGACGTCGTCGAGGCCGTGCGCGCCGTCGCCGCCGGACGGTCGTTGCTCGATCCGTCGGTGACGGCCCGCGTCGTCGAGCGCCTCCGGAACGGTCAGGAGGAGGACGAGCTCCTCGCGCGCCTCAGCCCCCAGGAGCGCAACATCCTGCGCCTGATTGCCGACGGGCTGACCAACCGTCAGATCGCCGAGCAGGTCCACCTGGCCGAGAAGACCGTGAAGAACTACGTCTCGAACCTGCTGTCGAAGCTCGGCATGGAGCGACGGACGCAGGCGGCGGTCTACGCGGCCCGACTCGCCACCCAGAAGGGACGCTCGCCCGAGGGGTGAACGCCTCGGATCTCAGCCGGCGACGCGCGGCGCCGCTCCCGACACGAGCCGTTCGAGCGTCTCGAGATCGCCGGGCGTGCCGATGGCGATGATGACCTGACCGGCGTGCATCACGGTCTCGGGCGTCGGGTTCGTCGTGAAGCTCCCGTCCTGGTCTCTCAGCGCGAGCACCAAGGACCCCGTGCGGTCGCGAATGTGCGCGTCCCGAATGCTGTGCCCCTCGATCGGTGACCGTTCGGGGACGGCGATCTCTTCGAGTCGGAACTCGATGCCCCGGTCGTGCATGACGACGTCGACGAACTCGGTCACGTACGGCTGGAGGACGAACGCCGCCATCCTGGCGCCCCCGATGCTCTGCGGGTTGACGACCCGGTCGGCTCCGGCCCGCTCGAGCTTGTCGGTGTTCTCCTCGAGCCTCACGCGGGCGACGATGAAGAGCTCGGGTCGCAGCGCCCGGGCGCTCAGCGTGACGAACAGGTTGCCCGCATCGGTGTCGAGCGCCGCGACGAGCGCCCTCGCCCTGCGCACGCCGGCGCGGTCGAGGACATCGTCGTCGGTCGCGTCGCCGAGGATGGTCGGGAACGGCGCGGCCTCCAAGCGTGCCGGATCGTTGTCGACCACGACCGTCTCCGCGCCCATGGCAGCGAGGTCCCGCGCGATCGCGCGTCCGACCCTGCCCCAGCCGCAGACGACGACGTGGTCACGCATGCCTGTGATCTTGCGCTCCATCCGGCGCCTCCCGAACACCTCTGGGAGCTGGCCCTCGAGCAGCGTCTCGATGATCACGCCGAGCGTATAGAGAGCGGTCCCGACGCCGAGGACGATCAAGACGATCGTGAACACCTTGCCCGCGCTCGTGAGCGGCTCGACCTCGCGGAACCCGACGGTCGTGATCGTGGTGACGGTCTGGTACAACGCGTCGAGGACACCGAAGCCGAGCAAGATGTATCCGATCGTCCCCGCGACCGTGATCGAGGCGAGGACCGCGAGGGCGATCGGGAGGCGCCGCCGATCGGCCACGATCACCCGCCTCAGAGGTATGCGCGCGGGTGGAACGCCCACGTCCGTTCGGCGGCGTGGAGTCGTCGCCCGGTCACCGCGAACGGCGCGATCGCGAGCCACGCGTCGCGCTCGGCGAGGACCCACGGCTCGGGGTCGAAGCGATCGCGAAAGTCCGCCGCGTCGGGGTCGACGTGGTGGAGCGTTCCCCGCACGAGGACCGACGAGCCGGCGTGGTGCGACGGGTCCACGTCGTCGATCTCGAACGCGCT
>DATFVT010000256.1:0-4060 GCA_035260105.1 Acidimicrobiia bacterium | reverse complement strand
TCCGACACGGTCGTTCCGGGCTCAAGCGTGCATGGCTGGCCGTCGCGGGACGGGGCGACGAGGCGCGGCCCAAGCCGATTCGCCGCTGGTACACGGCGACGGTCGACGCCGCCTTCGGGATCCCGCCCGACGGGACATCGGTCGACGTGTTCGGCGGCCGCGTCGCGCCCCCGGGTCGCGAGGGCCGCACCGCCGAGACGGTCGGCGCGCCGGCGCCGCGCGCGCCCCGGGGCGCCGACGACGACGCGGTTCTATGATCCGCGCACCAGGACCAGAAGGGGGACCGCGCGATGCCCAAGTACCTCACCCAGGAGTGGCTCGACGAGGGGACGAAGCTGGCCGAGGGTCAGCCCGAGCGCCCGGGGGCGTCGGCCCGGATGCAGTACGTCGTCACCGGCGGCCCCGACGGTGACGTCAAGTACTACTGGGTCCTCGAGAACGGCAAGCTCCAGGAGAACAAGCTCGGGGAGATCTCCGACGCCGATTTCACGCTGACCCTGACCTACGACGACTCGGTGAAGGTGCAGAAGGGCGAGCTCGACGCCAACGCCGCGTTCATGCAGGGTCGCATGAAGGTCACCGGCAACATGGGCAAGCTGATGCAGCTCATGCCGCTCACCAACTCCCCCGAATACAAGGAGCTGCAGGACCAGATCCGCGAGGTGACGGAGTACTGAGCTCCGCCGCCCGGGTCAAAGCGCCAGCTTGGCGTTGCGGAACACACGACTGACGGTCGCGCCCGCCTTGGCGTAGAAGCCGATGGGCCCGACCCACGCGATGTCGGCGCCGGCGTGGCCGGCATCGGCCAGCGCCGCACACACGGTCCCGAGCAGCGCCCGCCCGACGCCCCCTCGCTGGCGTTCGGGGTCGGTGGCCATCGGCCCGATCCAGCCGGCCCGGTTCACGGAATGGCAGGCGAACCCGATGGTGTCGCCGCCTTGGCGAGCTGCGTAGCACGTGCCGGCGGCGGTGCCCCGTCCGACCTCGTCGCACCAGTGGGGGAAGCACCGGCCGGCGAGCTTCGCCGCGCCGTCATCGTCCTCGCGGGTGACGACGACGCCGGCGGGGGAGCCGGCCCGGAAGGTCGTGTCGATCGCCATGTTGCAGGCTGCGCCGTAGGGCTCGAAGCCCGTCGCCTCGAACAGCGCGAGCGCGGCCGTGAAGCGAAAGTCCACTCCCGGCCAGACGTAGCGCGGGATCGCGTTGCCGAGATGCAGGTCGGCCGCACCCGCCGTCCGGGCGCGTCCTGCGCTCTCCGCCACGAGCTCACGTGCCCGGCCGCGCCGCTGATGGTCGGGGTGCACGGCGAGGAGCAGGAGCCACGCCGCCGCGAGCGCGCCGCTGCCCTTCACCGTCAGCACGGCGGCGGCGTGCTCGTCGCCCAAAACCTCCGTGTCGGTCCCGTAGCAGCACGCCTCGAGGTCGGCGGTCGTGAGACCCTCGTCCGGCAACGCGGTCGCCACGAGGCGCGCGAGCCGGCCGGGCGCGAGGGTCACGCGTCGCGCTGGAGCTCGCGAAGCTTGCGGTATCCGACGAGGTGCGCTTCTGCCCGGTCGATCAGGTCGCGCAGAGAGGGGTCCTCACAAAGGTACGCGTGGTCCTCGACCCGTCCCGCCCAGTCGCCGTACGCGGCGCGCAGCTCGTCCGTGTCGATCCCGGGGTGCAGGTAGACCTCGGTCACGCCCGGGCGGAGGTCGAAGAGCACGCGCTCGATCCGTCGTCGGGCGCCGACCGGGCACAGCACGAAGTGGTCGGGGAACACGATCCCTTCCTCTTCGGCGAGTCGCCGAAACGGGAACCCCACGACACGTTCGGCGCTGGCGCCGGCCATCCGCAGCGGGAGCCGGAACTCGACGGCCAGCTCCAGGTACACGTCGAAGAAGTCGGCGCGCTGCTGGAGCGTTCCCATGTGGCTGTCGAGATGGCTCACGTCGAAGCCCCACATGATCGCCCGCTCGATCTGCGCCCGGCACTCGCGCCGCACCTCGTCGAGGTCGGCGTGCTCCCACGTGTCCTCGACCGTACGCGGGTACCCGCCGTCACCGTCGAGCAGGCTCGACGACTGCGTGATCGGGCCCCACCGGTACGTCTCCCACTCGGAGTTGAGGGTGAGGTGCACGCCGACGTCCTCCCCCCGGTACTGGGCCGCGGCATCCCGCGCCCACGGGCACGGCACCATCAGCGACGAGCTGGTCGCGACGCCGTTGCGCAACGCGTCGTACACCGCGACGTTCGCCGAACGCGTGGAGCCGAGGTCGTCGCAGTTGACGACGAGCAGCTTCGCATCGGGCGCGTAGCCGAGACGCTCGGCGAGGGTGGCCACCTGTAGACGCTACTGCCCGACCCGACCGGGGTCTTCGGAGAGCACCCACGCCAACTGCTCGGGGTGGCGTTCGCGTGGTGCGTCCACGAACAGCCGGGCATCCTCCTCGAAGCCGAGGCGCACGTGGGTGCGGGGGCCGGCCCGCTCGATCTCGGCGCGCAGCAGGCGTGACCGCCCGACGACCCCCAGGAGCTTGCCCGCCTCCGTCGGGACCCGTTTGACATCCCACACGAGGATGCGCTCGTCGGTCACGCCGACGACGACGGCCGTGCCGGGATCGGGCAGGCTCGTCCCGCTCGAGTCGAGGATGCGGCACGGCACCTCGAACAGGAGCGTCTCGCCCCTCCGCAGGCCCCGCGGCTCGGATCTCCGCCACGGAGGCACCGTCGCCCGCCTATCCGAAGCGGGAGACGAGCAGCTCGCCGGCGCGTCGCACCGTCTCCGGGTCCGCGAACGGCATGTTGAAGATCAGCTCGTCGAGCCCGGCGTCGACGAGCGCGGCGACCTGGTCGACGATCGCCGCCGGCTCGCCGACGTTGAAGCGCTCTCCGAACTCGTCCCCGGCGGCGTCGCGCAGGAACCCGGAGGTGCGCTCCGTCTCCTCGGGCGAGGACGTCAGGAACAGCGACGCCAGACGCGTCCTCGTGATCTCGCCGGGGGCGCGGCCGACGTCGGCGCAGTGTCGGTCGAGCACACCGAGCAGGTGGCGCACCGTGTCCGGGCTCCCGTTGATGTTGCACATGTCGGCGTACCGGGCGACGAGGCGCAACGTGCGCTTCTCGCCGCTGCCGCCGACCATGATCCTCGGACCGTTCTCCTGGATCGGGCGGGGCACGTTCAACACCTTCTCGATCCGGTAGTGCTTGCCGGTGAAGCTCGGCGCTTCCTCCGTGAACATCGCCCGGCAGATCTGCAGCGCTTCCTCGAGACGGTCGAGACGCTCGCCCGCGGACGGGAACTCGAAGCCGAGGCCGTCGTGCTCCTCCTCGTACCACGCCGCGCCGATGCCGAGGACCGCCCGCCCGCCCGAGACGATGTCGAGCGTCGTGACCATCTTCGCCAGGAGCGCGGGGTTGCGGTACGTCACGCCCGTCACGAGCGTGCCGAGCTTCGCCCGGCTCGTGCGCGCCGCCAGCCCGCCCAACAGCGTGTAGCCCTCGAGCATCGGCTGGCTCGGGCCGCCGAGGGGCGGCAGCTGCCAGAAGTGGTCCATGACCCAGAGCGATTCGAACCCCGCGTCCTCGCCCGCGTCGGCGAGGCGCGCGACGTGCTCGAACATCTCGTTGTCGGGCACTCCCGCGAAGGTGAAGTTCGGGAGTTGGAGGCCGAACGTGGTCATGACTCCGTCCTTTCCAGGATCGTCCCCGTGCCGAGGCCGCCGCCGCAGCACATCGTGACGAGAGCGAGCCTCCCGTCCCGTCGCTCGAGCTCGTGGAGGGCCGTGGTGACCAGGCGGGCGCCGGTGGCCCCGACCGGATGCCCGAGCGCGATGGCGCCGCCGTTGGGGTTCACCCGGTCCATGTCGGGCTTCAGCTCGCGTTCCCACGCGAGCACGACGGACGCGAAGGCCTCGTTGATCTCGACCGTGTCGATGTCGGACATCGCCAGGCCGGTGCGGTCGAACAGCCGCCGGGTCGCGTCGATCGGGCCCGTCAGCATGAGCACGGGGTCGACCCCGACCAGGCACTCGTCGACGAACCGCGCGCGGGGCCGGAGGCCGAGCTCGTTCGCCTTGGC
>DATFVT010000255.1:0-6271 GCA_035260105.1 Acidimicrobiia bacterium | reverse complement strand
CATCGCCCGGAGCAGCTCCAGGTCGTCGGGTCGGTCGGCGACGGCCTCCCGGACCACCGGCCACAGCTCGTCGTCCTCGGCGGTGTGGTGCACGTGCAGCAGCAACTCGAAGAGATCCCATCCGTCGGTGCGGGTCTCCATCTGCGCGATCCGCCCCAGGTCCCGTCGCAGCGCATCGTGAAACGCGTACATCATCGTCATGTCGAGCTGGTGGTCCGTGGTCATGCTGCACTCCCTTCGGTCACGATGACACGGAAGGCTCGCGTTCGTCACTCCTCTGACGGAGCGCGGCCGCGAATATGACCGATGAGAGTGAGCCGACTTGGCGGGACGGTTCGCGGTCCCTCGCGGCGCCGCGCCCTTGGCGCTACGGCGCGGTTGCTCGGCAGCGGGGGCAGTAGCCCTGGAAGAGCACCTCGCGGCTCACGAGCTGGTAGCCGAACCGCTGCGATCGGGGGAGCTCCATGCTGTCCTCGCCGACGGGGTACACGTCGTGGAGCTCTCCGCACCTCAGGCACGCGAGGTGGTGGTGTGGTTGAGCGACGTTGGGGTCGTAGCGGGTGGGACCGGGGCCGGCGTCGACCGGCTGCAGCTCGCCCATGGCGACCAGCTCGTTCAGTGTGTTGTAGACGGTGGCCAGGCTCACCTCGGGCAACTGGCCCCGCGCGATCCCGAGCACCTCCTCCGCCGTGAGGTGCACGTGGTCTCCCTCGAGCGCCTGCGCGATCACCCGCCGCTGGGGCGTGATGCGCCAGTCCCGGGCCCGGAGGCGCTCGAGCAGGGCCGTACCGCTCATTCGAGCAGTGTACGCCGTGGACACCCATCAATCTTCGACTGAAGGCAGAACTTGAACGGTTCTAAATCGACGGGATACCGTTCGTGGACGACCCGGGCGGGGGTGGCAACGCCGCGAGCCGCCGGACGAAGCAGCCAGCAGAGAGCCCGCAACGAGGAGGACCGACGTGCCCGACCGCAGCGAGAGCGAAAGCCCCGGAATCGCCCCGCCGGAACCCAAGGCGCATCGCCCGCGGACGATCCGGGACTGGTGGCCCGACCAGTTGGACCTGTCGGTGCTCCACCAGCACTCGCCCGGGTTCGACCCGATGGGCGCCGAGTACGACTACGCCGAGGAGTTCAAGGCTCTCGATGTCGAGGCGCTGAAGCGCGACATCTTCGCGGTGATGACGACGTCGCAGGACTGGTGGCCGGCGGACTACGGCCACTACGGGCCGCTCTTCATCCGGATGACCTGGCACGCGGCCGGCACGTACCGCATCGAGGACGGCCGCGGCGGTGGCGGCCAGGGTGCCCAACGCTTCGCCCCCCTCAACAGCTGGCCCGACAACGCGAGCCTCGACAAGGCGCGCCGGTTGCTGTGGCCGGTGAAGCAGAAGTACGGCCGCAAGGTCTCCTGGGCCGACTTGATCATCTTCGCGGGGAACTGTGCCTACGAGTCGATGGGCTTCAAGACGTTCGGGTTCGCCTTCGGACGGAGGGACATCCCCGAGCCCGAGGAGATCTTCTGGGGACCGGAGGACACCTGGCTCGGGGACGAGCGCTACAGCGGCCCGGGGGAGTTCGCGAACCCGTTCGGCGCAGTGCAAATGGGCCTCATCTACGTGAACCCGGAGGGCCCCGGTGGGAACCCGGATCCGCTGCAGGCCGCCAACGACATTCGCGAGACCTTCCGCCGCATGGCGATGAACGACGAGGAGACGGTCGCGCTCATCATCGGCGGCCACACGGTCGGCAAGGCTCACGGCGCGGTCGGCGAGGAGTACATCGGTCCCGAGCCGGAGGGTGCCCCTATCGAGGAGCAGGGCTTCGGGTGGAGGAACACCTTCGGCAGCGGCAAGGGCGCGGACACTTACACCAGCGGGCTCGAGGGCGCGTGGACCAACGAGCCCACGAAGTGGGACAACGGGTTCCTCGACAACCTGTACAAGTACGACTACGAGCTGACCGAGAGCCCCGCGGGTGCGAAGCAGTGGACGCCGAAGAACGCCGAGGCGAAGGACACCGTGCCTGATGCCCATGACGCGTCGAAGCGCCATGCGCCGATGATGCTGACGACGGACCTGGCGCTGAAGCTGGATCCCATCTACGGGCCGATCTCGAAGCGCTTCTACGAGGACCCGTCCCAGCTCGACGAGGCGTTCGCCAAGGCGTGGTACAAGTTGCTGCACCGGGACATGGGCCCGCTGTCGCGCTACCTGGGACCATGGGTCCCGGAGCCTCAGCTGTGGCAGGACCCCGTGCCCGCGGTCGATCACGAGCTGATCGGGGAAGCGGACATCGCGGCCCTCAAGGGCAAGATCCTCGATTCCGGGCTGTCCACCTCCCAGCTCGCGTCGACGGCGTGGGCGGCGGCGGCCAGCTTCCGCGGCACCGACAAGCGGGGCGGGGCCAACGGCGGGCGGATCCGCCTGGCGCCGCAGCGGGACTGGGCGGTGAACAACCCGCCCGAGCTGGCGAAGGCGTTGCAGACGCTCGAGCAGGTCCAGCAGGACTTCAACGGGTCACAGTCCGGCGGGAAGAGGGTCTCGATGGCCGACGTGATCGTCCTCGGCGGGTGCGCGGCCATCGAGCGAGCGGCGAAGGACGCCGGGCACGACGTCACCGTCCCGTTCGCGCCGGGGCGCACCGACGCCTCGCAGGAGCAGACCGACGTCGAGTCGTTCGGCGTGCTCGAACTGGAGGCGGACGGGTTCCGCAACTATCTCCGTGCGGGAGAGAAGTTGCCGCCGGAGACGCTGCTGCTGGACCGGGCGAACCTGTTGATGCTGACCGCCCCCGAGATGACGGTTCTCGTCGGCGGGATGCGGGCCCTGAACGCCAACGTCGGGCAGTCCCCGCACGGGGTGTTCACCGATCAACCGGGGACGCTGACCAACGACTTCTTCGTGAACCTGGTCGACATCGACACGGAGTGGAAGGCGTCCGCCTCGGGCGAGACCGTGTACGAGGGTCGCGATCGTGAGACGGGGGAGGTCAAGTGGACCGGCACCCCTGTCGATCTCGTCTTCGGTTACAACTCTCCGCTTCGAGGCATCGCGGAGTTCTACGCAGCTGACGACGCGAAGGAGACGTTCGTGCGTGACTTCGTGGCCGCGTGGGACAAGGTCATGAACCTGGACCGCTTCGACCTCGACTGATCACGCCCCCGTCGGGGCTGTTCCCTTCGCCGAGCCGAGGGTGCAGTAGGCGGGCGGATGTCGATGTAGCCGGCGGCGGGCCGCACCAACCGAGCACCGATGGTGCCGGCCCGTCCCGGCTCGTCCGCCGGGACGTGGAGGGCGGGCAGCCCGTGCTCGACGTTCTTGGCGTCGAGTCGTAGGTACCCGTTCCGCGCCTCAGGCCAGCGCGGCGGTCATCCCGCCGTCGACGGGGACGACGGCTCCGGTCATGTAGCTCGCTCGGTCGGAGCAGAGGAAGGACGCGAGCTCGGCGACCTCCTCGGGCTGGCCGCCACGCTTGAGCGCGGTGCCCTTGACGAGATCGGGGAACCGCTCCGACGCTCCGGGTCCTCCGGACATCTCCGTCTCGATGAACCCGGGGCAGATCGCGATGGCACGGATGCCCTGCGTCCCGTATTCGACCGCAGCCGCCTTCGTGAACGCGATGACGCCGGCCTTGGCCGCCGAGTACACGCTGACCGGGAACTCCGTCGCGTTGATGCCGCCCGTCGACGACCAGTTGATGACGACGCCCCCACCCGTCGGGAGCATCGCGTTGATGCCGTGCTTGGTGCCGAGCCAGACGCCGCGGAGGTCGACGTCCATGATCCGGTCGTACTCCTCCATGCTGACCTCGGCCAGCGACCCTGCCGTGCCGATGCCGGCCACGTTGAGGACGGCGTCGACCCGACCGAAGGCGTCGCGCGCGGCGGCGAACATCGCCTCGATCTGGTCCTCCTTCGTGACGTCACAGCGGCAGGGCACGACGGCGTCGCCGAGCGCGCCGGCCGTCTCCTCCTCGCGTCCGCTGATGTCGGCCGCGAGGACGCGGGCTCCCTCGCGCACGAAGACGGTCGTCGTCGCCCTGGCCATCCCCGACCCCGCGCCGGTGATTACCGCGACCTTGCCGTCCAGCTCCGCCATCCGATCCTCCCGAAGTCGTGTCGGCTTGACGAAGCTAGCCGATCGGCTACCTTGACGCCGGAGCGCGCCTGCGCTCGGCGACCGACAGGCGGTGATCCGATGACCACTTCGACGACCGCGCTCTCGTACGACCCGTACGACCGCGCCATCGACGCGGATCCGTATCCGGTGTACCGGCGCCTCCGCGAAGAGGCTCCCGTCTACTACAACGACGAGTACGACTTCTTCGCCGTGAGCCGCTTCGACGACGTGCAGCGGGCCCTCGTTGATCGGGAGACCTACAGCTCCGCGCGCGGGTCGGTGCTGGAGTTCATCAAGGCGAACATCGAGATGCCGCCCGGCGTCGTCATCTTCGAAGACCCGCCCCAGCACACCGTGCACCGCAACCTCCTCTCCCGGGTGTTCACGCCGAAGAAGGTGAGCGCGCTGGAACCGCAGGTCCGGGCGTTCTGCCAACGGGCACTCGACCCGCTCGTGGGCGCCCGGCGCTTCGACTTCGTCGCCGACCTGGGCGCGCAGCTCCCGATGCGCACCATCGGAATGCTGTTGGGCGTTCCGGAAGCGGATCAGGAGGAGGCACGGGACCGCGCCATCGCTGCGCTGCGTACCGACCCGGGAAAGCCGATGGACGTCGCGGCGGAGACCATGGGAGAGGCCGACTTCTTCACGGCCTTCATCGACTGGCGCGCGGAGCATCCTTCGGACGACCTCATGACCGAGCTGCTCTTCGCGGAGTTCGAGGACGAGAACGGGACGACACGCCGGCTCACCCGTGACGAGGTGCTGATCTACGTCAGCGTGCTGTCCGGTGCCGGGAACGAGACGACGAATCGCCTCATCGGATGGATGGGCAAGGTGCTGGCGGAGTTCCCGGACCAGCGGCGCGAGCTCGTACGCGACCCCTCGCTCGTCCCCAACGCGATCGAGGAGCTCCTGCGATTCGAGCCGCCCACACCGCACGTCGCCCGTTACGTGACGCGTGACGTCGAGCTCCACGACCAAGTGGTGCCGTCCGGGAGCGCCATGATGTGCCTGGCCGGGTCGGCGAATCGTGACGACGGCCGGTACGACGATCCGGATCGGTTCGACGTGCGCCGCGAGGTCGGTCAGCACCTCACCTTCGGCTACGGCATCCACTACTGCCTGGGCAACGCACTCGCCCGCCTCGAGGGGCGGGTCGCGCTCGACGAGGTCCTGAAGCGCTTTCCCGCCTGGGACGTCGACTGGGACAACGCCACGCGCGCCCCCACCTCGACCGTGCGGGGCTGGGACTCGCTTCCTGTCTTCACCGGCTGATCGCAAGGAGGAAGCTGTGGATGCGCCGCCGTACCGCGTGATCCAGTGGGCGACCGGGAACACCGGTCAACGCGCCCTCCGGGAGGTGATCCGCCACCCGTCACTCGAGCTGGTCGGCGTACGCGTGTACGACGACGCGAAGGACGGTGTCGACGCGGGCGACCTGTGTGGCGAAGCGTCGACCGGCGTGCTCGCGACCATCGATCGCGACGCCGTGTTGAAGGTCGAGGCCGACTGTTGCGTCTACATGCCGCGCGCCACGGGCAGGGGGCAGACCCGTGCCGGGCTGACCGAGGACGAGCTCGTCGACGACGTCGTCGCGCTGCTCGAGAACGGGACGAACATCGTCACCACGTGCACCGATCTCTTCGCCGGCGGCGCACGGCTCACGGACGAGAACCGGGCCCGGGTGCTCGGTACGTGCGAGCGAAGCGGCGCGTCGGTGTGGCCGAGCGGCAGCGACCCGGGGTTCATGACCGAGACCCTCCCGGCCGCCTTGCTGTCGGTCCAGCGTCATGTCGATCTGATCGAAATCGAAGAGTTCGGCGATCTGTCGCACCGCCCGTCCGCGCACATGGTGATGGAGCAGATGAGGTTCGGGAAGCCGCTGTCGGAGTTCGATCCCGAGCGGCGCAAGAACCACCTCTTCGGCGAGTACCAGCCGCCGCTGACCGTGCTGGCGGACCTCGCCGGCTTCGCGATCGACGAGTGGGCCGCCGAAGGCGGCGTGGCGGCGGCCAAGGAGGACATCACGATCGTGGCCGGCGAGATCAAGGCGGGCACCGCCGCCGCCCAGCGGGTCGTGATCCACGGTCGCAGCCACGGGGTCGACCGCGTCCGCTTCACGCAGTACGGCTTCGTCGCCATGGACGTGG
>DATFVT010000254.1:0-9809 GCA_035260105.1 Acidimicrobiia bacterium | reverse complement strand
AGCACGCCGGCGTGGTAGGCGTGGCCGACCACGCCGCCGGCGCCGAGCACCAGGCCGATGCGGGGTGCGGGCGCCACGAGCCGATCGTAGGTCTCGCCCCGGAGGCCGATCCCGGTTACCCTCCTGCCCCGGAGCCAACAGCAACAACAGCAACAACAACTTCCCCATGCGATTTCACCGTTTCGTCCTCCTTCTTCTGGTGCCCGCCGCGCTCGCGGTCGGGTCGGCCTGCGCCCCGGTCAAGCCGGGGGCGTCGGGGCAGGTGTCGGTGATGGGCGTGTCGGACCTCTCTTCCGAGCAGGTCGTCGCGTACTTCTGGGCGCACCAGCCGTCCGGGGGGCCGTGCCTGACCGTGTCCGTCGAGGAGCTGGTGGCGTACTTCGTGTGGCACGGCAACGCCGAGAACGTCCGGGGGGACATCGCCTTCGCCCAGTCGATCATCGAGACGGGCTGGTTCCGCTACGGCGGCTCGGTGCAATGCGGCCAGAACAACTACGGCGGCTTCCTGGGACAGTCCTTCCCCGATGCCGAGACCGGGGTGCGGGCCCAGATCCAGCACCTGCGTGCGTACGCCGACCCGTCCGCGACGAGCTGCTCGCAGCCGCCGTTGGCGACGGCGTGCGCGGATCCCGTTTTCAGCTTCGTGAGCCCGAAGGGGAAGGCGCCCAACTGGCAGGACATGGGGAACGGGAACTGGGCGGCCGCGCCCGACTACGCCCCCAAGGTGCTGTCGGTCTACAACGACATGCGAGCCTTCGCCGGCCTGCCCGGCGTCTGACCGACGCGTCAGAGGGGCCGGAGCGTCACCCGCAGCGGGAGGTGGTCCGAGCCGACCTCGCCGAGCACCCCGCCGTCCACGACGGCGACGTCGTCGCGCACGAGCACGTGGTCGATCTGACTGTGCGGGCGGTGCGCGGGCCATGTGCGGCCGCGCACGGCGCGCCGCCAGCCGGGGAGCATGGCGACGACGGCGGGCCCCCAGAGGTTGAAGTCGCCCACGATCACGGTGCGCCGATCGGGCGGCGGAAGACGGCGCCGGAGGTTGCGCAGCTGGATCGGCGGTGCGTACGGCAGGCGCGAGCTCAGGTGGACGGCGACGAGATCGAGATCGCGGCCTCCGACGTCGAGCGAGAGGTGCAGGGCGCAGCGGCGCAGCGCCGGATCCCCCGGGACGTCGCCGACGGGGATCATCTCGGCCAGCCGCGCCGGGACGCGGCTCATGACGGCGAGGCCGATCCGGCCGGTCGCCCGGTGCGGTCGCGCCGAGATGATGTGCGGCCACGGATCCACGCTCCCGCGTCCGAACGAGGCCCAATGCACCGTCGCCTCGCGCTCGGCCGCGACGACGTCCACGGCGGCGGGGCCGTCGTCGGGCCACCATCCCTCCTGCACGACGAGGACGTCGGCGTCGAAGGCGCGCAGGGCGGCCGCGACGTCGAACGCACCGTTGGACGACGCCGTCGGCGGCGGGGGGATGTGATGTCGCAGACGCGGCGTGGAGATGCCCCGGTTGCGTTGCCCGCCGTGCACATTGAGCGTGACGATGCTGAGCTCGTTCGTGTCGTTCACCGGCAGAAAGCTTGACACCCGACCCCGGGGCCGCCGGCGCGCCCGACCTAGGCTCGCCGGGTCGGGTTGCAGATCCTCGGGAGCGTGCAATGTCTGACCTGGAGGCGACGACGGGCGTCGACGAGGCGTTCGATCTGTCGGATCGGGTGGCCGTCCTCACGGGCGCCGCCAGCGGGATCGGCCGGGCGACGGCTCATGTGCTCGCCGGCGCGGGCGCGACCGTCGTGCTCGGTGACATCGACGAGAAGGGCGCCCAGTCGACCGCGGACGCGATCGCGTCCCGGGGTGGCTCGGCGCTGCCGCTCCGCACCGACGTCACGAAGCGGGCCGACATCGACGCGCTCGTCGACCGGGCCGCCGGCGAGTACGGCCACGTCGACATCATGGGGAACATCGCCGGCGTGCCCCACAACCAGATGGTCGCCGACGTCACCGACGAGGAGCTCGAGCGCATCCTCGCCATCAACCTCAAGAGCGTCTTCTACGGGTGTCAGGCCGCGCTGCGTGTAATGACGCCGCAGAAGTCGGGGAGCATCGTCAACATCTCGTCCGGCGCCATCGACACGCCCGCGCCCACGCTGGCGTGCTACGGGATGACAAAGGCGGCCGTCGCCATGCTCACCAAGACGGTGGCGATGGAAGCCGGGTCCTCCGGCATCCGCGTGAACGCGCTGGCGCCGGGTGTGATCCTCACGAACTTCTCGCGCCAGCACTTCGTCGACGCCGACGGCACCGTGAACGAGGAGCGCCTGCAGCAGTACAAGCGGAACTTCGGTGCGATGTCCCCGCTCGGGCGCATCGGCACCCCCGAGGACATCGCGTGGTCGATCCTCTATCTCGTCTCCGACGCAGCGGCGTTCGTGACCGGCCAGATCATCCGCCCCAACGGGGGCGTCTCGATGCCCTGGTAGCTAGCGGGAGATCGCGGCGACGAATCGTCGCCGGGCCTCCGCGGCCAACGCGGCGCGGGCGGCGTTCGCGCCGCAGGCGCCGTGCACGCCCCCGCCCGGGTGCGCGGACGCCGACGCGAGGAACAGCCCCCGGATGGGCGTCTCGGCCCGGCCGAGCCCGATCGTAGGCCGGAAGATCAGCTGCTGGTGGAGCTGGGCTGTCCCGCCGTTGACGGCGCCGCCGACGAGGTTGGCGTCGGCGGCCTCGAGCATCGGCGGCGTCAAGACCCTGCGCCCGACGATGTGGTCCGAGAACCCCGGCGCCCGCGCTTCGAGCTCGCGCTCGACGCGCGCCGCGAACATGTCGGTCTCGCGCTCGTCCCACTTCCCGGACAGGTCGCCCCCCGCATCTCCGGCGGTTCGGTGCGGCACGTGCGTGTAGCCCCAGAGGGTCTCGGTCCCCGACGGTGATCGCGTCGCGTCGCTCGTCGTCATCTGCCCGATGAGCACGAAGGGGCGGGCCGGGATCCGCGCCGTCGCGAGCTCGGCCGCCACCCGGCTCAGGTGGTCGAGAGAATCGCCGAGGTGCACTGTCCCGGCGCGCCGGGCGGGCTCGGCCGTCCAGGGGACGGGCCCGTCGAGCGCCCAGTCGATCTTCACCGTGGCGTGGTCGTACGCAAACCGCCGCATGCCGTCGAGCACGCGCGCGGGTAGGTGCTCGGGACTGACGAGCGAGCCGTACAACGCTGGGGCGCCGACGTCGGCGAGCACGGCGCGCGGCGCGTCGATCTCGTCGCCGTGCTCCGTCCGCACCGCCACCGCCCGGCGGCCGCGCACCTCGACGGAGGTGACGGCGGTCGAGCACAGGACGCGCCCGCCGCGCGCCTCGAGTCGGCGCACGAGCGCGTCGGTGAGCCGGCCGGCGCCGCCTTCCGGTACGGGAAACCCGTGCTCTTGACCCAGCGACGCCAGCATCCAGCCGAACAGCCCGCCCAGGGTCTGCTCCGGTCCGAGGTCGGTGTGCAGCGTGTTGCCGCCGAGGAGCAACGCGCCGCCCGCCCCCGCGAACGTCTCGTCGGCCATCGTCCGTACCGGCAGCAACAGGAACCGCGCGAAGCGCGGCCATTCGGCCGGGCCCAGCGCCGCCGCCAGCCGCGCGCCGCCGAGCACGGGCGGGAACGGCGTGAGCAGCGCGTCGACGAGGTGCCGCCCGACCCGCTGCCACCGCGCGTAGAGCTCGCGCCACGCGGCGCCGTCACCCGGCTCGTAGTTGTCGAGCGACGCCGCCGTCTCGTCCAGGTCGGTCGACAGCACCGCGCAGCCGCCGTCCGGAGTGGGGTTCGCCAGCGCGATCGGCGCGTGACGCCACCGGAGGCCGAACTCCTCGAGGCCGAGCCCGCGGATGACGGGCGACGCCGCCGCCAGCGGGTAGAACGCGCTGAACCGGTCGTGGATGTACCCGGGCTCGATGAGCTCGCCGCTGCGCACCGCACCGCCGGGATCGGGCTGCGCCTCGAGGACGAGCACCTCCCACCCCTCGTCGGCGAGGAGGTTGGCGCCGACCAGGCCGTTGGGCCCGCTGCCGATGACGACCGCGTCCGGCGACGTCATCACGTCTCCTGCTCGCCGCGCCGGCGGCGGCAGTCCTCGAGGAGCTCGAGCACCTCCGTGTCGACGGCCGTCGCCTCGGGCCCGTACCCGAGCACGGCCGTGCCCTGCGCGCCGCAATGGGGGCACGCAAGCCCGACGACCGCGAGCATGTCGGCGGGGTCGGACGCGCCCTCGAGCCGGCGCAGATGACGAAACACCGTGTCGTCGGCCGGCGAGAGCCGGTGGCAGGTGAGGCACTCGACCTGGCCGCCGTCCCGGGGCATGAACTGCCCCGTGAACCCGAGCGACTCGAGCTCTCCCAGCACGTCGAGGATCGTCTCGTCCTCGCCCTCCCCGGGCACGTACTCCATCGCGAGCGACGCTACCCGCGCCGTGCGCCGGGGTTTCGAGCCTCTGACCTGGTATTCTGAAGCAGGCGAGCACACGACCACCGCTCGCGGGTCACCTCATCGCTTCCGTTCGCGGTTCGCGCACGGGTCCGAGGAGACCCACCGCCGCAGCATGCGGCGGGCGCACACGACCACCGACCGAACCGCAACACGAAAGCGAGCATCCCCTTGTCATCCACGTTCGAGACGCTCGGCGTCGCCGGCGATCTCGTTGCCGCGCTCGCGCGCGACGGCATCACCGAACCGTTTCCCATCCAGGCCCTCACGATCCCCGACGCCCTCGCCGGCCGCGACCTGTGCGGCAAGGCGAAGACCGGGTCGGGCAAGACGCTCGCCTTCGGGCTGCCGCTCCTCGAGCGGATCGGGCGGGCGGACCCGAAGGCGCCGCGGGCGCTGGTCCTGACCCCCACCCGCGAGCTCGCCAACCAGGTCAAGAACGTCCTCGCCCCGCTGGGCAAGCTCCGCGGGGTGCGGGTCGCCGCCGTCTACGGCGGGGCGTCGATGGACCGCCAGATCGCCGCGCTCCGAAAGGGCGTCGACGCCGTCATCGGCACGCCGGGCCGGCTCATCGACCTCCTCGAGCGGCGAGAGCTGTCGTTGCGGGCGGTCGAGGTGCTCGTCGTCGACGAGGCCGACCGCATGGCCGACCTCGGGTTCATGCCCCAGGTGCAGAAGCTGCTGCATCGCATCGAGTCGGAGCACCAGACGATGCTGTTCTCGGCCACGCTCGACGGCGGCGTGCGCCAGCTCGTCAACCGGTACATGCATGATCCCGTCCGCCACGAGGTCGAGTCCCGCGAGCCGACGGTCGACGAGATGCAGCACCGCTTCCTGCACGTCCACCAGATGGACAAGGTCAAGGTGGCGGCCTCGATCGCCCGCGGCACCGAGCGCACGCTCGTCTTCGTCCGCACCAAGCGGGGCGCCGACCGCCTCGTCAGCCAGCTGCGCCGCGAAGGCGTTCGAGCCGGCGCGATCCACGGCGATCTCCGGCAGGGCGCGCGCGAGCGGGCGCTGAGCGACTTCTCGAAGGGCAAGCTTCCGGTGCTCGTGGCGACCGACGTCGCCGCCCGCGGCATCCACGTCGACAACGTCGACGTCGTCGTGCACTACGACCCGGCCGAGGACGAGAAGGCGTACCTCCACCGGTCGGGGCGCACGGCGCGCGCTGGCGAGGCGGGAGTCGCCGTCACGCTCATGCTCTGGAACCAGGAGAACTTCGTGCGGGTCGTGCAGCGCCGTCTCGGCCTCGACGAGCCGATCGTCGAGGTGTTCTCCAACGACCCGCGCCTGGCCGACCTCGGCGCGTTCGAGGCCACGGACTCGGCGGTCGCCTGACCGACGTCCGCGTCCGGCGAGGGTGCGGGGACTCGGGCAAAACGCACCCCGCCCCCGGGAGCGCGTGTCACCATGGCGGCATGACGCGCGTCTCCCGCCGGGCAACCGCGATCACGGAGTCGGCGACGCTGGCCGTCGACGCCCGGGCCAAGGAGCTGCGGGGCGCCGGCGAGGACGTGATCGGCTTCGGAGCCGGCGAGCCCGACTACCCCACGCCCGAGCGCATCGTGGTCGCCGCCGTGGAGGCGGCGCGCGACCCCCGCAACCACCGCTACTCGCCGACGGCGGGGCTGCCCGAGCTGCGTCTCGCGATCGCCGACAAGACCCGCCGCGAGTCCGGGGTGGACGTCGAGCCGTCTCAGGTGCTCGTCACGAACGGGGCCAAGCACGCCGTCTACGAGGCGTTGCAGACGCTCCTCGACCCCGGCGACGAGATGATCCTGCCCGCGCCGTACTGGACGACCTACCCCGAGGCGATCACGCTCGCCGGCGGTGAGCCCGTCGTCGTCCCGACGACGGAGGCGGCGGAGTTCAAGGTGACGGTCGATCAGCTCGAGGCGGCGCGGACGGCCCGCACGAAGGCGTTGTTCTTCGTGTCGCCGGGCAACCCCAGCGGCGCCGTGTACTCCCCGGCCGAGGTGAAGGCGATCGGGCGGTGGGCGCACGAGAGCGGCGTCTGGGTGGTGACCGACGAGATCTACGAGCACCTCACGTACGGCAAGCACCGGTTCACGTCGATGCCCGGCCTCGTTCCCGAGCTCGCCGACACGACGCTGATCCTCAACGGCGTCGCCAAGACGTACGCGATGACGGGTTGGCGCGTCGGGTGGATCGTCGGTCCTCCCGACGTGATGAAGGCAGCCATCAACCTGCAGTCGCATTCGACGTCGAACGTCGGCAACGTGTCGCAGCGAGCAGCTCTCGCGGCGCTGGACGGCGGGCTGGACGCGGTCACCGAGATGCGCGCCGCCTACGAGCGGCGCGGCGCCCGTATGTACGAGCTGCTGTCGGCGATTCCCGACGTCACCTGCATGGCGCCGCAGGGCGCGTTCTACTGCTTCCCGTCGTTCCAAGGCGTGCTGGGGCGCGACATCGGCGGGCGGAGCCCGCGCAACATGATCGAGCTCGCCGCGGTGATGCTCGACGAGGCCAAGGTCGCCGTCGTCCCCGGCGAGGCGTTCGGCGCACCCGGGTACGCGCGCCTGACGTTCGCGGTCTCCGACGGCGACATCGAAGAGGGGATCCAGCGGATCGCGAAGCTACTGGCATGACGCCCGGCACACGCGTCCTCGTCGCCGAGCGCATCGCCCCCCGTGGGATCGACGCGCTCGAGGCCGCCGGCCTGACGGTCGACGAGCGGCTCGACCTCGATCCCGGCCAGCTGCTGGAGGCGGTGCGCGACGTCGCCGCGCTCATCGTGCGCAGCGCGACTCAGGTGACCACCGAGGTGCTCGCCGCCGCCACCGACCTGGTCGTGGTCGGGCGGGCCGGCATCGGCCTCGACAACGTGGACGTCGCCGCCGCGACCCGTCGGGGCGTGATGGTCGTGAACGCGCCCCAGTCGAACGTCCTGTCGGCGGCCGAGCACACGATCGCGCTCCTCCTCGCGCAGGCCCGCAACATCCCGCAGGCCGACCGCGACCTGCGCGCCGGCGGCTGGAACCGCTCCCGGTGGGAGGGTGTCGAGCTGTACGGCAAGACGCTCGGCGTCGTCGGTCTCGGGCGCGTCGGCGTGCTCGTCGCCCAGCGGGGCCACGCCTTCGGCATGCGCCTCGCCGCGTACGACCCCTACGTGAGCGACGAGCGCGCCCGCCAGCTCGGCGTTCAGCTGATGCCAACGCTCGAGGACCTCGTCGCCACCGCCGACTTCCTGACGGTCCACCTGCCCAAGACGGCCGAGACGATGGGGCTCATCGGCCGCGACGTGCTCGCCAAGGCGAAGCCGACCTTGCGCATCGTCAACACGGCCCGGGGCGGCATCGTGGACGAGGACGCCCTCGATGACGCCCTGCGGGAGTCCCGCATCGCCGGGGCGGCGCTGGACGTCTTCGACGAGGAGCCGATCACCGAGTCGCGCCTCTTCGACCTGGAGAACGTCGTGGTCACGCCGCACCTGGGCGCGTCGACGGCCGAGGCCCAGGACAAGGCGGGGCAGACGATCGCCGAGCAGGTGGTGCTGGCGTTGCGGGGCGACTTCGTGCCCTACGCCGTCAACGTGGCCGCCAGCGAGGCGTCGGAGACAGTGCGCCCGTTCCTGCCGCTCGCCGAGCGGCTCGGCGCGCTGTTCACGGCGCTGGCCGGCGCGGTGCCCGACACGCTCGAGGTGACGTACGAGGGCGAGATCGCCGATTACGACTGCCGGGTGCTGACGCTGGCGATCACGCGCGGCGTCCTCGCGCCCGTCGTCGACGAGCCGGTGTCGTTCGTGAACGCGCCGCAGCTCGCCCAGATGCGTGGGCTCGAGCTCAGGGAGACGAAGACGTCGTCGTCACGTGACTACGTGAACCTCGTGACGCTCAGGGGACGCGTCGGCGGGCGTCCCGTGCACGTGGCCGGCACGCTGACCGGCCAGCGGGGTGAGCCGCGCATCGTCGGCATCGAGGACCACAGCATCGAGGTTCCGCCCGCGAGCCACATGCTGGTCGTCCGCAACGAGGACGTCCCCGGCATGATCGGCCGGGTCGGCTCGATCCTCGGCACCGCCGACGTGAACATCGAGGACATGCGCGTCGGCAAGAGCCCCTCCGGTGAGGCGGCCCTCATGGCGCTCACGACCTCGACGCCCGTCCCGACCGCGGTCGTCGAGGAGCTCCGCGCCGAGCGCGGCGTCGTCGACGCCAAGGCGATCGAACTGGGTTAGCTCAGCGGTTCGCCTTGCGCAGGCCGTCGGCCTCGGCGGCGGAGGCGTCGCGGTAGCAGCGGTCGGGGTGGATGCGGTCGTAGTTGAGGCCGCCCTCGACGTGGAAGATCCCGCTCGACATCTTCGCCTTCACGGGGTGGCTCGCCGGGCAGGTGCCGTCGGCGGGCTCGACCCAGGCGTCGCCGGCGCGACCGGGCGCCGCCTGTGCCGCCACCGGCTCCGTCGCGGTGACGGGCGCGGCGGCCGGTGAAGGTGACGGGTTGTCGACGCGCGGCTTGGGCGGGTACGGCGCCGGCTGGGGCTCCCAGCTCAGGCCGGAGTCGGAGCGCTGTGACTCGAACCACTTCCAGACCGCGTAGGCCGTGCCGGCCACCACGCCCAACATGAACACTCGCCTCAGCAATCGCCTCACGGCCGTCTCCTCCTTCGACCGGAACAGTCTCCCACGCGAAAGAATCTGACCGTCATGGGAAAGAAATTGACTCTTTCCCCACGAGGCTGGGACGATATGCGGCGATGACGAAGGAACTGCGCGCCCAGAGCCTGCTCCTTACCTAGTTGCGAGCGCCCTTCGGTGCTCGCGGACGCCTCCTCGTGCCTTCGGGCCGGGGAGGTTTTTCGTTGCCAGGAACCCAGAGAATCGGATGCTGATCGGGAGACCGACATGAACGAGGTACGGATCTTCGACACCACGCTGCGGGACGGCGAGCAGTCGCCCGGCATCTCGCTGGACGTCGGTGAGAAGCTCGAGATCGCCGAGCAGCTCGCTCGCCTCGGCACCGACATCATCGAGGCCGGGTTCCCCATCGCGAGCGAGGGCGACTTCGACGCCGTCGAAGCCATCGCCAAGGGCGTGCGGGGCTCGACGATCGCCGCCCTCTCTCGCACCGGCTTCCAGGACGTCGACCGTGCGTGGGAGGCCGTGCGCCACGCGGAGCGGCCGCGCATCCACGTCTTCATCGCGACGTCGCCGATCCACATGAAGAAGAAGCTGCGGATGACCGAGGACCAGGTGAAGGAAGAGGCCGCCGCCGGCGTCGCCCGCGCCAAGGGCTATTGCGACGACGTCGAGTTCTCGCCCGAGGACGGCAGCCGCTCCGACGCCGACTTCATGTGCGAGGTGTGCCAGATCGCGGTCGACAACGGCGCGAC
>DATFVT010000253.1:0-3866 GCA_035260105.1 Acidimicrobiia bacterium | reverse complement strand
ATGCCGCGCCTCGAGTGGGAGATCACGCCGCGCCTCACCACCTACGCGTTCTACCGCGCCTCGCTCAACCTCCTCCCGCAGGGTGACATCAAGACCTCCGTGCGCAAGGCTCTCCCCCAGGCGCACCCGTCGCGCTCGGTCGCCTCGGGCTTCGGGTTCGGGGTGGACCTGAACGAGACCGACGACCTGGTGAACCCCACGCGGGGCGGGATCGCGCGCTTCAGCGTCGAGCCGGTCGGCGGGGCGCTCGGCGGCGACATCGACCTCGTCCGCGTGATCGGCGAGGGGCGCATGTACATTCCCCTGCCCTTCAGCTTCGGGGCGGCAGGTCGCACGCGGTTCGGAAGCGAGAACGAGACCGACGGCAGCCCGCAGATCCCGCTCTTCGAGCGCTTCTATGCGGGCGGCATCGGCTCGGTGCGCGGCTACGCCCGCCGACGCGTCGGGCCGCTCGCCAGCCAGCTGCTTCCGCTCTCGGTGTGCAACGCGCACGGGAAGAATTTCATCGACTGCGACCAGCCGGTCGGTGGCAAATCGCTGGTCGAGGTGTCGGCGGAGCTGCGACGGCCGGTGACCGACACGATCGACGTGATCGGCTTCCTCGACGCGGGCCAGGTCTCGCTCCGGAGCTGGAACTTTCCGATCGACGACCTACAGTACGGTATCGGCGTCGGCGCCCGCTACCGCTCCGTGATCGGCCCGCTCCGGGTGGATCTCGGCTTTCCGCTCGACAAGCGAGGTGACGATAGCTGGTGGCAGGTGTACCTGGCCGTCGGAGACACCTTCTAGCTCACATGACCGCCCTCTCGATCACACGCCGCCTGGTGTTCGCGCTGACGGGCTTGCTCCTCGTGATCGGGGCGGCGGTGATCCTGGTCATCGTCGTCCTCAATACCCCGAGCGGCGAGGCGACCTTGCGCCGCCGGCTCGAGGCCATCCTGACGGATGCGACCGGGGCCCGGGTCTCGATCGGTCACCTCGGCGGCAGCCTGGTCCGGGGCGTATCGGCACGGGACGTCTCCTTGGTGTTTCCGGGAGGCAGCCGGCTGGCGGTCGCCGAGCTCGCGGGCTCCTACACCCTCCCCGCGCTCGTGTCCGGACGTTTCGTGATCGGCAGCCTGCACGCACGAGGGGCGCGCGTGCGCCTCGTGCACACCGCCGCCGGCTGGGGCTTCTCTGCACCGGGATCGCCTGCAGAGGAGAGTCCCACCAGTCTTCCCGACCTCCGCGTCCTGCACGTCACGGTGGAGGACGGGCGCGCCGCGCTGCTCCTCGCCGACGCGAACCCACCGCAACGCTTCGCACTCGCCGGCGTGAGCCTGGACGGGAGCTTCGCCATGAATGCGCGAACGATCCGCATCGGTGTCGCGGCGCTCCACGGAGTGCCGCGCGGCATCGACGTCTCGCCCCTCTCCGCGCAGGGGACCCTGACCGTGGCGACCAGCGGGGAAGACGTCCGCGTCGACGGGCTCGTGCTCTCCACACAGCGCAGCCGGATCGCTGGAAACGCATTCCTCGCGAGCGGACGGCGCGTCGACGCGCGGCTCGAGCTGTCGCCGCTGGCGGCGCGCGAGCTCCGCGCGCTCGTGCCGGCGGCCACCCTCGTTTCGGACGTCGGCGGCACCGTGGTCGCGCGCGGACCCTGGCACGCGATCGCGACCCGCGCGGCTCTCCGCACCCCGGGGTCCGGGCGGGTCCGGATGTTCGGGGTGGTGGATGCGGGCGGCTCCGACGTCCCCTACCGTGCGGCGGCCAGCGTGGGGCATCTCGATCTCGCGGCGATCGGTCCCACCCTGCCCGCGAGTGATCTGACCGGTCACGTGAACGGTCGTGGTGCAGTCACCTCACTCGAGACGCCGCTCGACGTGCAGCTGCGGCTCGCGCCGTCGTCGGTCGCGGGAATCGCGGTGAGCGACGCGCGCCTGGCCGGGCGCGTCACCTCCGTCGCCCTCGACGCGCACGGCGTCGTCGGTGTAGCGGCAGGCCGGGCCGACGTCGATGGACATCTGTCATGGGCCGGGGAGCCCACCTATCAGGGGCGCGCCAGCGTCGAGGTGAACGACCTGGCGGCGATCGTCTCCGGCCTGCCCGGCAGCGTGCGCCTGCACGCGACCGTCGAGGGACGCGGCTTCGACGCCCCCGGGCGCGTGGCGGCCGTCGGCGTCCGCATCGATGGCGGACGGGTCCGCGGCGTTCCGGTCGACGGCGGGACCGTCTCGCTCGCCCTTCGCGGCGACACGCTCGGCGTGCAGAACGGAACCGTCCTCGCCGCCGGGCTGCGGGTCGACGCGACCGGCGGCCTCGACCTGCGCCGACAGACGCTGGACGCGACGGCCACCGTTGCCGGCGACGTCGGCCGCGGCGCGCGGGCCATGGGCGCGGACGTCGGCGGCACGCTGTCGGCGCGCCTCCAGGCGCACGGCCGGCTCCACCAGCTGGCTCTCGACGTCACGACGAGTGGCAACGGCGTACGGTTCGGCACGACGTCGCTCGAGCGCGTGACCGGGACGGCGAGCTTCGCAGGCGTCGGCGGTGAGTCGGCGACGGGCCGTGCAACCGTCGACCTGAGCGCGCTCCGGACCGGCCGGCTCTCACCGTGGAGTGGAACGGCGCGCGTCGACTGGCAGCGCGTTCGCGGCAGCGACACGGCTAGCATGAACGTGACGGGACACGACGAGGACCGCGCGCAGCTCGCCACGCGCGCCACGATTCACCGCACGCCCGCTGGAGACGTGGATGCCCAGCTCGCCGACTTCACGCTGGAGACGAAACAGCACGGGACCTGGACGCTCGTGCGGCCGGCGACGGTCGCACTGGCAGCGGGCACGCTCTCCGTCGATCGCCTGCAGCTCGGCTCCGGCTCCCAGCGCATCGCCGTCGCGGGTCGCGCCGGCCTGACCGGACCGGCGGACGCCAGCGCGGACTGGCAGGACATCGACCTCGCCGAGATCTGTCGCCTGCGCAACCTCACCTGCACGGGGGTCACCGACGGCAGCGTCCGGCTGACCGGCACGGCGGCGTCCCCGGTGCTCTCGCTGACCGCGCACGCCGGCGGGGTCGTCGTCGAACAATCGCCCAGCACCGCGTTCGCGCTCACCGGCTCGTACGCCGATCGATCACTCTCGCTGCGCGGCACCGTCACGCAGGAGCAGACCGGCCAGCTCGACGCGACCGGTGTCGTCCCCGTCGATCTGGGGTGGGAGGGGCCGCGGCACGAGCTCGGGGCGGCACCGGTCGACGTGACCGTGCGCACGAACGGGCTCGACCTGTCGGTGGCCCGGCTGTTCGCATCCGAGTCGATCCGACAGAGCGCCGGCCGCGTCGTAGGCGATCTGCGGCTCCGCGGTCCGCTGGACGATCTGCGCGCCGAAGGGACCTTCAGTCTCCGCGACGGCAAGATCGCGCTCGCGGCAACGGGCGTCACCTACGAGGACATCGAGATCCTCGCCTCCGCCTCGGGGCAGAAGATCGAGATCGATCGCGTCCACGCGCGGGCCGGCCACGGCACCGTCGACGGGAGCGGCAACATGGCCCTGGTCGTCACGCGCACCACGCCGTTCGCGCTCCGGCTGACCTTCCACGAGTTCCTCGCCGTCTCGCTGCCGGCATACGAGGCGGCGACGGACGGCTCGCTCACCATCGAGGGCGCCATTGCGTATCCCGTCGTGCGCGGCGAGTTGACCCTGAGCCGTTTCCTGCTGCGGCCCTCGGTGCTGACCACGACGTCGGGTCCCAGCCTCGAGCCCGACCCGACGATCGAGGTCGTCGGCCTGCCGGAGACCGCGAACGCCACCGCGTCACAGGCGCAGGCGCCGCCGCTCGACCTTGCCGACGCCCTGTCGCTCGACGTCGGCATTCACATCACG
>DATFVT010000252.1:0-4980 GCA_035260105.1 Acidimicrobiia bacterium | reverse complement strand
CTCGCTGGACCTGCTCGTCAGCGACGACGCCGGTACCGGCGAGGTCGAGTGGGACGAGGCGTTCGACGCGGACGACGGCGACATCCGGGTCGACGTCGACCTGGACGACCTCGCCGACATCATGTACACGTCCGGCACGACGGGCCTGCCGAAGGGAGTCGCGGTCCGGCACCGGAACGTGGCGATGATCCCGAACAACGAGCCGCCGTGGACGGGCGCCGGCTGGCTGCACGGGGCGCCGCTGTTCACGTTCGCCGGGATCTCGTTCATCTACAACCCGATGAAGATGGGCATGGTCGGCCTGTACTTTCCGAAGTTCGACGCCGGCGAGTGGCTGCGCATCGTGGAGCGCGAGCGGCCGACGATGGCGTTCCTCGTGCCTGCCATGGCGGAGCTGCTCGTCGCCCATCCCGACTTCGCGTCGGCCGACCTCAGCAGCCTGCAGGCGGTGTCGATCGGGAGTGCCCCGCTCGCTCCGACCACCCTGCTCACGTTGGTGGAGCGGCTGCCGCAGGCGAGCGTGTCGAACTCGTACGGCATGACCGAAGCGGGGCCGGCGTTCATCGTCATGCCGCCGGAGGAGGTCACGAAGCGGATCGGGTCGGTCGGCAAGCCGTTCCCGCCCATGGAGATCAAGATCGTCGACGACGAAGACAACGAGCGCGGCCGGCACGAGGTCGGCGAACTGCTCATGCGCCTGCAGGGACGCCAGCGCGAGTACTACAAGGACGACGACGCGACGGCCGGAACGTGGACGGAGGACGGCTGGCTGCGCAGCGGCGACCTCGGGTATCTCGACGACGACGGCTTCCTGTACCTGGTCGGTCGCAAGAAGGACCTCATCGTGCGGGGCGGCCACAACGTGTATCCCACAGACATCGAGAGCGTGATCCTCGAGCACCCCGAGGTGCGCGAGGCCGCCGTCGTCGGCGTCCCCCACGACGTGCTCGGGGAGGACATCGCCGCCTTCGTGGTCCGCAAGCCCGACGCCGCGGTCGGCGGGGACGAGCTGCAGGCGTTCTGCGCCGACCACCTCGCCGACTACAAGCGCCCCCGGCAGGTGAACTTCGTCGACGAGCTTCCCCGCAACGCGACCGGCAAGGTGATGAAGCACCTGCTCGGGGGCGGGGCAGCGGGGACGAATTCGCCCTAATGTGACGCGGTGACGGCGGCTTTGCCGACCGGCACCAGCAACGGCAGCGGCTTTGCCGACTGCCGTTGCAGAGCGGGAGCTTGCGACCGAGTCAGAGTCATCGAGCCGGAGCTTGCGACGGCGACAGGAGAAAAATGCTCGACGTCGAGCAGTTCGTGGCGGAGTGTCGGGCGAGCCTGGAGGAATCCGAACCGCGTCTCGCGGTCTCCGACCTCCTCGAGCGGACCGTCGCGTCGTCGACCGGCGTGGAGGAGGCGCTGCCGGCGAGACGGGCCGAGCTCACGACCCTGCATCACGCGCCCGACCTGACGGTGCTCAAAGTGGTGTGGGCGCCCGGGATGTCGATCTGGCCCCACGACCACCTGATGTGGGCGGCCATCGGGATCTACGCCGGCCGGGAGGACAACACGTTCTTCCGATGCGTCGACGGCGCCCTCGAGCCCCGCCGCACGCGCGAGCTCTCCACGAGCCAGGTCGTCCTGCTCGGCGACGACGCGATCCACGCCGTGCACAACCCGCTCGGCGCGTGCACCGGCGCCATCCACGTGTACGGCGGCGACTTCTTCAACCGCCACATGACCCAGTGGGACCCGGAGACGCTCGAGCCGCGGCCGGAGGCCAAGCCGCCGACGAGCTTCTTCGAGGAGGCCAACGAGCGACTGGGCCTGTAGGGTCCCCGCCTCATGGCACTCACCGAGCTCAAGGGTCAGGAAACCGGGGCGCAGAAAGTCGTCATCGAGCGCGGCCCGGTGCGCGTCTTCGCCGAGGCGCTCGGCGACTCCGACGACGCCTACAGGGGCGACGACGCCCTCGTTCCGCCCACGTTCCCGTTCGTGATGTCGTACTGGGGCTCGCTGGGGAGCGGCGGCGCCGCCGGCCTCCCGATCGACCGCCTGCGCGGCCCCGGCCGCGCCATCCTCCACGGCGAACAGGCCTTCGAGTACGCCCGGTGGCCCAAGGTCGGCGACGTCCTCGAGGGCACCACCGTCATCACCGACGTCTACGAGAAGGAACGCTCCAACGGCGGCAAGCTCGAGTTCTACGTCACCGAGACGGATTGGAAGGACGCCGACTCGGGCGAACCGGTCGTCAAGTCGATCTTCACCCTCGTCATCAACGTCCGGCCGCCGAGCTGACGCGCACGCCGTCACGGCGGTCCCCGGTCACCAGCCGTGCGGCCAGACGCTCGGAGCATTGTGTTACGGACCTCGCTGCGTCGGACCTTGTGCCGGAGTCGTCAGGGGATCGAGCAGCGCTCGCATCTCTTGTGAGTACGCGTCCCTGTGTCGCTTCCAGAACTCACGGAGCACCGGGCTCGTCGCGGTCACTTCAGCGAAATAGACGCGCCACGGCTGGGCGAGGTCGCTCGGCAGTAATGGCAACTGCGTGAGCACATTGTCGATGAAGTTGATGAGCAGCTCCGCAATCGCCTCGACCCTCTCGCGCTCCTCGGGTGATTCATCTTCCACTTCCTTCTTCCCGAAGAAGTAGGGCCGCAGCGATGGCCGGTCGACGAACAAGAGGTTGATCTGCAGCATGTTGTCGTTCATCGCCTGATACACCGAAGCCAGCGTGGCGCGCACTCCGTGGCTCGATTGCTTCGCCATCTCTCGGACCTGTAGCCCCAGGAGGATCACGGACGCGATCAACACCAGGTTTCCGAAGAGCGCCACTGCGAGCGCTGCATCCAATTCGAGTCCTTTCCGTCACCGTCGCGAGAGCTTGCGCGAGGTTCGCCTTGTCAACCCCGCAGCACGGCCTGGGTCTGGATGACCTTCGCCACGGGCCGTCCGCGGGAGTCGGTGACGTCGGTCTCGATCACGACCACTGTGCGGCCGGCGTGCAGCGGACGGGAGACGGCTTCGGCGTACCCGTCCCGGACCGCGCGCAGGAAGTTGGTCTTGCTCTCGATCGTCGTCGTCCCGGACGCGTCGTCGGGCAGGTTGTGAACCGCGCACGTCGCGCCCGTGGTGTCGGCGAGACTCATGATTGCACCGCCGTGCAGCACCCCGCCCGCGGTGCACCGCTCGGGTCGCCACTCGACACGCGCTCGCACCTCGTCCGGACGAGTCGCAATGACCTCGACGCCGAGTGTCCCGGCGAACGGAACGGTCTCTCGCATCATCTCGGTCTGTCGTTGATCGACGGCGGTCACGTCTCCTCCAAGTCCCTCAGTGTGCTTCCACGAGCGCGAACAGGTGATGCCCGTGGTCCATCGGGTCGGTGACGATCTCGTCGCGGAGCACGTCGAGGTGCTCGGCACGCAACATCTCGAGGTTGGTCCGCGCGTCGAAGTGACTCCAGAACATATGCGTCCCGAGCCAGCTGTCGGCGTCGTCGTCCTCCGGGAGGTCCCGCGCACCGAGACACAGGAGGGCGACGCCGCCCGGGCGCAGCACCCGCCGGAACTCGGCGAACACCGCCCGGTGGTAGTCACGGGGCACGTGGATCACGGCGTAGAACGAGACCAGCCCGGCGAACGACCCGCGACGGAACGGCAGCGTGACCAGATCGGCTTCCGCCAGGTCAGCCGTAGAGACTCGTGAACGGGCGAGCTCGAGCTGGGCGATCGACAGGTCGACGCCGGCGACGTTCATCCCCGCACGCGCCAGCTCGCGCATGACCGGCACACCGGCACCGCAGCCCGCGTCCAGGACGGCGTCACCGGGACTGAGGCGTTCCACCACCTCCTCCAAGAGAGCCAGGTCCCCGCCGCTCGCGCGGGCCGCGAGATACCGGTCTGCGACCTCGTCGTAGCCGCGCCGGACCGTGTCGCGTCGGGCGTCCCGCATCACGTCAGTCTGCACGGCGGCCGGGAGATCCGCCGTAGCATTCTCGGCCTTGCGCTGCGCCGGTTCCCTCCTTCGAGCCCGAGCCGCGTGCGATCGACGTCGACGTTGCCGTCGCCGTTGTGACGGGCGGGGACGAGCTTCACGTCCACCGGATCGCCCGCCACGGCGTGCACGACCCCACCCACCACCTCCGCGACATCGCCCGACTCCGCGCGTCGCTCTGAGCGAAGCCGCGCCTAGGCCGTCTCCTCGGTGAAGGGGTCGGCTTCGGCGAACGGGTCGGTTTCGGTCGACGGATCGGGCGACTCGAGTGGTGACGAGATCAAGCGGTCGTCGGCGTGCCACTCCCGAAGCTCCTCGCCGTGTCGAGCGGCATGGGCGCGGGCCTCCTCGAGCGCCACCCGGAAGCCGACTTCGAGCTCGTCGCACAGTCGCTGCGTGATCTGAAGCTCCCGGGCGTAGCAGCCCTTCACTGCCTTGCGGTACTCGGACTCCCAGCGTTCCCGGCGGAGTTGCGCCTCGTGCTCCGTCGAGTGCTCGGCTTCGTCGACCGTTCGATGATCCTCGGCTTCCCACCGCCGGCGGCGTTCCTTGGCTTCCGCCGCGACCCGGTCCGCGCTCTCCTCCAACAGCTTGTGAGCCTGCGCGGCCCGGGCGGCGCGCTGCGCCTCCTGGTGCGCACGCTGCTCCTCGGTCTCTTCCTCGACGCGCTCGATCGCCTCGTGCGCGGACCGGCGGTCTTCGGCCTCCCACCACGAACGCAGGGCTTCGCCTTCGCGCCGGGCGCGCTCCACCGCGTCCCGGATGGCCCGCTCGTCCTCGGATCCCCACCACTCTCGGAGCTCGACGGCCTCCCGGGCGGCGCGCTCCTCGGCTTCGCGGAACGCGCGCTCTTCTTCTGCGATCCAGCGCTCGCGTAGCTCCCGGACCTCGCGTTCCACCCGGGTCTCCGATTCGCGCAGGTAGCGCTCGTCGTCGGCCGCCCAGCGCTGGCCGCGCTCCTGGATCTCGCGGGCCCGCTGCCGTCGCTCCTCT
>DATFVT010000251.1:0-2460 GCA_035260105.1 Acidimicrobiia bacterium | reverse complement strand
CACGTGCACGAGGAGATCCAGCTGCTGGCGATCGACTTCTCGACGATGTTGTTCGAGACGACGGCGGCGATGCCGAGCTGGCGCGACTACTACCTCGCCCACGACCAGACGCCGCACTACGAGTACCTGCGGACCGTGCTCCAGGTGCTGCAGTGGCTCCGCGGCGGGGAGCGCTGGGTGCTCAAGTCGCCCCAGCACATCGAGCAGTTCCCGGCGCTTCGGGCCACGTTCCCGGACGCGACCTTCGTCGTCACCCACCGCGACCCGGTCTCGGTGACGACCTCGGTGGCGACGATGATCACCTACACCGCACGCCTGAGCCACGAGCGCGTCGATCCGCAGTTCATCGGCGGCTACTGGGCTGACCGCATCGAGCGCATGCTGCGATCCTGCGCCGTGGAGCGCGACGGGCTCCCCGCCGACCAGTCGATCGACGTGCACTTCGACGAGTTCATGGCCGACGACGTCGCCATGGTCGAGCGCATCTACGACCTCGCCGGCCAGCCGATGACCGGCGACGCCCGCGCCGCCATGCAGTCGTTCATGGACGACCACCCGCGGGGCAAGTTCGGCGGCCTCGTCTACGACCTCGGCGACTTCGGCCTCGACGCGTCCGAGCGCCGCGACGCGTTGCGCTTCTACACCGACCGCTTCGACGTGACCGCGGAGACGTAGCGCTACGCGTGCGACGTCTCGCTTTCCCGGGCGTCGAGGAAGCTGTCGATGCGGTCCGTCCACGTCCCGACGTCGCGCAGATGGTGTGCGACGTGGATCTGCACGTTCGGCAGGAGCTCGAGCAGGCGCTCGCTCGTCGACATCGGATGGCCCGCGTCACCGACCCACGGCAGCAGGAGCGTCGGCGCCTTGATCATCCGCACCGATTGCGGGGACGGGAGATCGCTGCTCGCGGCGCCGCGCAGCACGGTCGACAGGAGCTCACCCGACACGCGCGAGACAGGAATGAATCGGTCGCCGTACTGGGCAAGGAGCTCGGGCGCGGGCAGGTTCTTGAGACCGTCGATGTAGGCGTCCATGCCGAAGCGATCGACGAGCACGGCTCCGGCGCGGTACAGATCGGCCTGCTCGTCACGTGTCTCGTACGCGGTCGGGGCGAGCATGAGCACGAGGCCCAGGACGCGCTGCGGCGCCTGGACCGCGGCGTGCAACGCGGTCGCCGCACCCATCGAGACGCCGCCGGCTACGAAGCGGTCGACGCCGAGGTCGTCGGCCAGGGCGAGCAGGTCGCGGGCGAGGTTGTGCCAGCGATAGACCTCGGGGTCGCGAGCGCCCCTGGACCGCCCGTGCCCCCGGGCGTCCCAGCGGATCACGCGGTGCCGGCGGGCCAGTCGAGCGAAGTCCATGACGATGAACCGGTCTTCTTCCTCCATGCTGCTGACGAGGCCGTGGCCCCAGAGGAACGGCAGCCCAGCGCCGTCGTCGCGTACCTCGATCTCGACGCCTCGAATATCGGGCACGGCGTCAGTCTTGCCTGCCCGGCACGGGCGTGCCGGACGAGTCTCCCGACGCGTCGCCCCGATCGGGGCACAGGCACGACACGCGCCGGCCGTCGAGACGCTGCCGGACGACGGCCTGGAAGTTCGGACACGTGGCGATGTCGTCGTGCGGACAGTCGATGGCGTGCTCGACGGCGACGCGGGCGGTCACGGCCTCGGCGATCCGCTCGTCGAGCTCGGCGAGCTTGCGCCGGGTCAGCTCCCGCCACGATCCCGGGGATTCCGAGCGCGCCGCCACGAACTGCTCGACCTCGGCGAGCGTGAAGCCCACGTCGGCCAGGACGAGGATCGCGCCGACGACCCCGACCGCCTCCGGCCCGTACCGTCGCCGGCCCGAGACCCGAGCGGCGGGGCGGACGAGCCCGAGCTCCTCGTAGTACCGCAACGCCGACGGTGCGACGCCGGTCCGCCGCGCCAGCTCCCCGATGGTGATGGTCTCGTCGGCCATGGCTTGACTTCAAGCGTACTTGAAGTTGTTGGATCGGTGGCATGGGTCTGAAGCAGTCGGCGATGCGGGCGATGGTCGCTCAGTTCCACCGGCCCCACGGCCTCGGCGGCCGGGCGGCGGGGTGGTTCATGGCGCACCGAGGATCGAACCGGAAGCGCAACGTGTGGGCGGCCGGCCTGCTCGACGTGCAACCCGAGGACCGTGTGCTCGAGATCGGGTTCGGTCCCGGGATCGCGATCGAGGCGATGGCCCGGCGCGCAACGCACGGCGTCGTCATCGGCGTCGATCACTCGGAGGTGATGGTCCGGCAGGCGACGCGCCGCAACCGCGACGCCGTGCGCGCCGGGCGCGTCGACCTCCGCCTGGCGGACGCCGAGCACCTGCCGGCATTCGACGAGCAGTTCGACAAGATCCTGGCCTTCAACTCCCTGATGTTCTGGGACGACCCCGTCGCGCGCCTGAAGGAGCTCCGTGGTCTGATGCGCCCGGGCGGACGGA
>DATFVT010000250.1:0-6786 GCA_035260105.1 Acidimicrobiia bacterium | reverse complement strand
ACGGGCGTCCCGGCGAGGTCGCGGCCCGCTTCGGCCGCGACGACCTCGAGGGCGTCTTCCTGCACCTGGCCGAGGAGCGCGAGGCGCCGCCGGCCGAGCAGCAGAGGAGGGGAGCGTGAGCTGGCTGCGCATTCGTGCCGTAGCGCGGCGTCACGCGTACGTGCTGCAGCGGTCGCCGCAGCGCTGGTTCGACGTCGTCGTGTGGCCCGTCGTCGACGCGTTGCTGTTCGGCGCGATCGGTGTCTACTTCGCGCGCCAGTCGGGCGCGGGTCCCAAGGGCGTCGGCTTCCTGCTGGCCGGGATCCTGCTCTTCCACGTCGTGTTCCAAGCCGAGATCAGCCTCGCGACCGGCTTCATGGAGGAGACGTGGTCGCGCAACCTGCTCAACCTGCTCGTCACGCCGCTGCGCGAAGGGGAGTACGCGGCCGGCGTCGTGCTGTTCGGCCTGGCGAAGCTGGCGATGGGCGTGACCGTCGTCGCGCTCGTCGCGCTGGGGCTGTTCGCGTTCAACATCACCGACGTCGGCCTCGCGCTGGTCCCGATCGTGGCGTTGCTGCTCGTGGTCGGCTGGTCGGTCGGCATGATCGTGATCGGCCTGATCCTGCGCGTCGGGCAGGGCGCCGAGATCCTGGCCTGGGGGCTGCTCGCGATGCTCATGCCGCTGTCCGGCATCTTCTACCCGGTCAGCGCCCTCCCCGGGATCCTGCAGCCGATCGGTCGAGTGTTGCCGCTCACCCACATCTTCGCCGCCGCCCGCGCCGTCCTCGACGGTCGACCGCTGCCGTGGGGCGAGCTCGGGATCGCCGCCGCCGGCGCGCTCGTGCTCGCCGTCGCCTCGGTGTGGTTCGTGGTGCGCATGCTGGCCGTGTTCCGCGCCCGCGGCTACATCAGCCGCCACGTCTGACGCGCCGGGAGGCTCGGGTCAGCCGCGCAGCGCCGGGATCGACGATCGGTTGGCCTGGTCGAGTGCCTCGTGCACGAGGCTCTTCACCATCGCGCCCATGTGCTCGAAGCCCTCGCCGAGCGTCTTGCCCATGCGGTACCGGGCCGCGATCCCCTCGACGATGATGGCGAGCTTGTAGAACGCGAACACCACGTAGAAGTCGAGGTGCTCGACGTCGCGTCCCGTCTGCTTCGCGTAGAGCTCGACGATCTCGTCGCGGCTGGCGAAGCCCGCCTGCTCGTCGATCGCCTGGCCGGTGGCGATGACCTGGGCCTCGGACTGGCCCCAGTAGAGGAGGAACAGGCCGACGTCGGCGAGCGGGTCGCCGAGCGTCGACATCTCCCAGTCGAGGACGGCGACGATCCGGCCCGCGTCGTCGTTCGCCAGCATCGTGTTGTCGAGCCGGTAGTCGCCGTGCACGATCGTCGGTGGTCCCGACTCGGGGAGTGCGTTCCGCAGACGGCGCGCGAGGTCGTCGATCTCGGGGAGGTCCTCGGCCTTGGAGCGCTCCCACTGTTGGTTCCACCGCCGCAGCTGCCGCTCCATGAACCCGTCGGGATGGCCGAAGTCGCCCAGCCCGACCTCCTCGTAGCCGACCCCGTGGATGCGGGCGAGGACGTCGACGAGCTCACGGGAGCACGCCGCCGCCTCGTCGGTCGTGAGGGCGGCGAGATCCTCGCCGTTGCGGAGGATGCGGCCGTGGACGCGTTCCATCACGTAGAACGGCGCACCGTTGACGTCGGAGTCCTCGCACAACGCGAAGGTGCGCGGGACGGGCACGTCGGTGTCGGCGAGCGCGGTGATGACCTTGTACTCGCGCGCCATGTCGTGTGCGGTCGGGAGCACGTGGCCGAGCGGCGGGCGACGGAGCACCCACTCGCGCTCGCCGTCGCCGATGACGTAGGTGAGGTTCGATCGGCCGCCGGCGATCAACTCGGCGGACAGTGCCCGGCCCGCGGCGCCGTCGACGTGATCGGCGAAGAAGCCGCGCAACGAGTCGAGATCAACGCCTTCCGGACCCCCCGTGGTCACGGGGGCAGCCTATGCGTGCGGTTCGAAACGCTCAGGCGACGCGGGGGGCGCGAGGTCGCACGGGACGGCCGGCGCCCTTCGGGTAGCGCGCCACGCGGCCGACCGGCATGTCGACCCGGAACCCGGCCGCAGCCCGCTCTTCCTCCGACTCGCCGCCCCAGAAGCCGTACTCGCGGTTCTCGCGCGCCCAGTCGCGGCAGTCCTGCAGCACCGGGCACGAGGAGCAGACGGATCGGGCTTGTCCCTCGCGCACGACGCGCGCCTCCGGGCGCTCGCCGGCGGGGGCGAAGAACAACTCGGTGCGCCCCTGACACGACGCGTCCGACGTCCATGCCAGTGGTCCGCTGAAGATCAAGTTGGAGATGGTCTCCACGGCCGCCAAGGCCGACCTCCGCTGTGAGGCTTTCCAGAAGGAGACTCCGGGGAGCCGGTGGGGGGCTACCGACCCCCCGAGTCGTCCTGACTCCATCCTGACCGCTGGCCTCGAATCTGTCCAACAGTTAGGATTGATGGCATCCATCAGAGCCTATGATGGTCCAGAATAGCACAAAGGGGACGGTTGGTGGAGCTCAGACACCTCGACACGCTGCTCGCCATCGCCGACCACGGCTCCTTCACCGCCGCCGCCGACGCGCTCTCGACGGTGCAGTCGAACGTCTCGGAGCAGGTCCGCCAGCTCGAGGAGGAGCTCGGCGCCGATCTCCTCGTGCGGGGCCGCCGGGGCGCGACGCCGACCGAGTGCGGCGCCGCCGTCCTCGAGCGCGCCCGGCGCATCCGGCGGGAGCTGGAGGCGATGCAGGCCGACCTGTCCATGCTGCAGGAGCTGCGCACCGGGCACGCCAGCCTCGGCATCGTCGGGACGGCGAGCCGCTGGATGATCCCGGCGCTCGTGGCCGACCTCCGGGCCCAGGCCCCCGGCGTCCACCTCCGCATCAACGAGGGCGCGTCGGAGCGCCTGGCGTCCGAGGTCCTCGCGGGGGAGCTGGGACAGGCGGTCATCACCGAGCCGATGACGTCGCCCCGCCTGGAGGTCGAGCACCTGCTGGACGAGACCCTCGTCGGGCTCGTGCCCGCCGACGCGAGCGAGTTCGGGCCCGAGGCGGTGTCACTCGCGCGCCTCGCCGAGCTGCCGATGATCCTGCCGCCGGTGGGGAACCCCCTGCGGCGTGAGGTCGACGACGCCGCCGGCGCGAAAGGGCTCAGCATCGCGGTGCCGGTCGAGGTCGAGGGCATCCGCTTGATCGCCGACATGGTCGCGGCGGGCGGCGGGGCGTCCGTGCTGCCCGAGACGGCGATCCCCCCGGAGCTCACCCGCGTGCGACGCGTCGCGCTGCGCGACGTGCCACCACGGCGCTTGGGTCTGATCACCGCGCGCGAGGCCTACCTGTCCCTGGCCGATCGGGCAGTTCGGGACGGCGTCCGCCGGCTGGTCACCCGGCACCGCGACGAGCGCGCGGCAGCCGCGGTCGCCGCCGGCGCCGCGAGATAGCGTCGGCCGGGCGGGAAGGAGCGACGATGGTCGACCAGCCAGCGCGGAGGTCTTCGCAGCCGGCGGGCCGGGAGAACCGGACCCGGCTCATCCTCGCGCTCGTCATCGCGGCGGTGATCCTCGTGTTCGCGTTCCAGAACACGAACCGGGTGCGTGTCTCGTTCCTGTTCCTCCACTGGGACGCGCGCGTCATCTATCTCATCATCGTGTCGGCGCTGCTCGGCGGGCTCGCCGCGTACCTCCTCGGGCGCCGGCGGCGGAGCCGGCGCCGGGACGACCGGCGGGACTGAGAGGCCCGCGGCTAGCGCGGCTCCAGCAGCAGACGGGTCCCGGCGACGGTCCGGTCGCCCAGGGGGCCGTCGCCCACGACGTCGGCTTCGAGGCGGTCGACGCCCGGCGCCCGGCCCCGCCGGTCCTCGAGCTTCACCCGTCCCCCGCCCGGCCACGCCAGCTCGACCCAGCCCTCGCCCCCCGCCACCTCGTCGCCCTGGAGCACGCCGGCGAAGAACCCGAGCGTCGCCGGGAGCGAGGGGGTGCCGATCACGACCCGGCGGAGGAAGGCGGCGCGATCGCCGGGCGGGGGCGGATCGGGCCACCAGCGCGGATGCCCGTGGGCGCCCTCGCGCCGGACACGCTCGATCTGCTCGGCCAGCGTGCCCCAGTCGCCGTGCGCCTCGGCGAGCTGCACGACCGTCCCGTGCGCCTCGCGCGGATGGAGGAACGCTTCCTTCCAGTCGGGATCCGAGACGTCGATGTTGACCGGCCGGTACCCGGCGGTGCGGACGCGGTCGAGGGTCGTGGCGAGGTCGTCGACCTTGAACGTCAGGTGGTGCGGGCCGGGGCCGTGCCGGGCGACGAATCGCTCGAGGAAGTCGTTCCGCTCGGGGACCCAGGGCTCGAGCAGCTCGACGTTCATCCCGGCGGTGGCGTCGCCGAGGCGCAGTTGCATGGGGCGGAAACCGACGCTCTCCCCGCCGAACAGGACGATCCCTCCCAGCTCGCCGACGAGGACGTCGAGGGCGTCGGTGACTTCGCGCGTCGCCAGGGCTACGTGGTCGAGATCCATGCAGGTCCTCTTCTTCTACGTGGTGGCGGGGACGGGTGGGCCCTGTCCGGCGCGGGTGATGGCACGGGCGACGACGTAGCCGATGCCGAGCGTGGCGAACCCGCCGACGGCATCGAGAATGTAGTGGTTTCCCGTGAGCACGATCACCGTCACGGTGCCCACGGGATAGAAGACGAACGCGATCTTCGCCCAGGTGCGCCGGACGCGGGGGACCATCACCACCGTGCACCAGAGCGCCCACGCGCAGTGAACGCTCGGCATGGCGGCGAACTGGTTCGAGATCTTGCTCACAGCGCCCGAGTTGAAGGACCAGAACGTCGGGTACTTCGCCAGCGTGTCGACGAAGCCGTAGCTCTCAGGCAGCAGGCGGGGTGGCATGAGCGGCCACAGGATGAACCCGATGAGCGCGAGCCCGGTCGTGACTGCGAGCGTGTTGCGCCACAGCGGCCAGTCGTCGCTCCACTTGCGGAACAAGTAGATGCCGACCCCGGCGGTCACGACGAAGTGGAGGGAGCCGTAGAAGTAGTTGCAGGCGATGATGAGCGGCTTGAAGTGCAGCGCCCATTGCTGGAGCGTCTGCTCGTGATTGATGCCGAGGAACTCCTGGATGCGGATGAGCTCCTTGGCGTGCGTGTACGCCTCCGCCGTACCGCCCTGGTTGGCGTTCCGGATCGCCGAGTACACGAGGTAGAACGCGACGATGGCAAGGATCTCGAGCCACCAGTAGATGTAGTGGCCGTCGCGGAGTCGGCGGCCACCGGGGAGTCGAGGAAGCACGCGGCCTTCGGGCCGCTCCAGGATGCTCACGAGTGGTTCGTGTCGCCGCCTGATGCCGAGTCCGCACCCGTCTTGCGCTGGCCCACGGCGAACGCCGGGGCGCCGGCGAAGCTCACGACGAGGAGCATCCCGTACCAGAAGAGCCCGAGCGCCACCGCCGCCGACGTCGACACCCCGAGCGGATGCAGCAGCAGGACGAGCAACCCCTCACGGACGCCGAACCCGCTCACCGAGAGCGGCACCGTCTGGCCCATCGCCACCGCGGGGATGAACGCGATCACCGCGGCGGCCGGGATGGAGATGTCGAGCGCCTGGACGGCGCAGAAGACCGCGGCGACCACTGACACCTGGTAGACGACGGCGGCCGCGAGCACGCCGAACGCGTCCCGTGGCTGGTGGAGCAGCCTGGTGACGCCGACGTGCACCGCCCCGAGGAACCGTGTCCAGTTCTCGTGCTCCGCGAAGCGTCCCGCCAGCTTCGGGTGCGCGGCGGCGACGAGGATCACCGCGAGCAGCAGCAGCGTGCCACAGGCGATGGCGAGCGCGATCCATGCGTGGTCGCTGTCGATCAGCGACGGCTGGAGCGCGAAGCCGATGAAGACGAGGAGCGGCAGCGCGATGAACCCCGTCAGACGCTCCAGGACCACCGACGCGAACGCCACGCTCCCCGATCCGGTGGTGGTCGTGCCCCGGGTGACGCGCAGGACATCGCCTCCGATCGTCGACGGGAGCACGTTCCCGACGAACTGCCCGGCGAAGTAGTGCTTCGTGAGGGTCCGCAGCGGGACTCGCACGTCGAACACGTCGAGGACCCGTTGCCACCGCCACGCCGAGAGGACGATGCCGAGCCCCGTGACGAGCAGGCCGACGGCGAGCCAGGCGACGGTCGAGAGGTGGCTGCGCTCCGGCAGCAGGTCGCCCGGGTGGATCTTCGTGAACAGCACCGCGAGCAGGACGGCGGTGACGATGACACGCAGCCACCGGCCCAGTGACTGGCGGCGTGACGATGCCGCGGTGTCGCTCACGGCCATCGACGTAGCCTACAAGCGCCTTCTGGCCGATCCCGACGACCTCGGGGGATCATGGAGGCACCGCTGTGGAGGGGGATGACATGCGGATGACCATGGACGATGGCGTGGCTCTCGAGGTCACCGACACCGGGACCGGGCCGGGGTTGCTGCTCGTCCACGGCTTCGGCGGGGCGAAGGAGGACTTCGCCGATCACGTCGACGCGTTGGCGGCGGGGCACCGGGTGGTCACCTTCGATCATCGTGGTCACGGTGAGAGCGACAAGCCGTCCGACCCGTCCGCGTATTCCCTCGACCGGATGGCGGCCGACGTCCTCACCGTCGCCGACGGGCTCGGATTCCACACCTTCCGCCTCCTCGGCCACTCGATGGGCGGGATGGTCACGCGGCGCGTCGTGCTCGCGCAGCCCGCGCGCCTCGACGCTCTCGTCCTCATGGACACGTCGCCGGG
>DATFVT010000249.1:0-4470 GCA_035260105.1 Acidimicrobiia bacterium | reverse complement strand
CCTCGGCGGCGTCCTCGTTGACGTTGAGGGCGAAGGTCAGCTCGGAGACGAGGATCTGGCGGGCCTTGGCCAGCATCCGCTTCTCGCCTGCGGACAGGCCCTTGTCGTTCTCACGGATCGACAGGTTCCGGACCACCTCGGCGACCTGGTAGATGTCGCCGCTCTTGAGCTTCTCGACGTGGTTCTTGAACCGCCGCGACCAGTTCGTCGGCATCCGCGCCTCCTTCTTGCGGAGGACGGCGAACACCTCCTCGACCTCTTCGTCGTTGATCACGTCGCGCAGCCCGATGTCCTCGGCGTTGTCGGCCGGCACCATGAGGGTGAGGTCGCCGTACGCGAGGCGGAGGATCAGGTAGTCCTTCTTCTCTCCGAAGACGTCCTTCTTCTCTTTCTTCTCGATGACGGCCGCTCCGTGGTGCGGATAGACGACCTTGTCGCCGACGCGGAAGGACATGAGTCTCCTGAGAGGCGGAAGAAGACGAACGAAGTCACAAGAATACCAGAAGCCCTCTTGACATCCGGCCGCCGCACTAGCCTCGGAACGTCGACGGACACAGGAGGTGCAGGTCCGTGCCGGAGCGTCCGTTGCTCGACACGACCGAGCTGTTCACGGCGTTGCCCGCCGACGTGCTCGGCGATCTCCGTGATCAGGCGGCGACGCGCACCTACGAGCGCAACGAGCTGCTCTTCAGCCAGGGCGACCTCGCCAGCGAGCTGTTCGTCATCGAGAGCGGCCGGGTCGCCATCGCGACGAAGGCGCCCGACGGCCGCGAGTCCGTCCTCGCCGTCCTCGAGGACGGCGCGATGTTCGGCGAGCTCCCCCTGTTCGACGGTGTCGTCCGCTCCGCCGACGCCCGCGCGCTCACCGAATCCCGCGTCGTCGTGCTCGCTTACGACCCCGTCCGCGAGGTCCTCCAAGCGCGGCCGGAGCTCCTCTGGACCGTCACGCGCCTGCTCGCCCGGTGGCTGCGCGCCACCGACGAGGCCCTCGCCGACGCCGTGTTCCTCGACGTCCCCGGCCGCACCGCCAAGCGCCTCCTCGAGCTCGCCGGCGGCGACGACGAGTTCAAGCTCCCCGTGACCCAAGAGGAGCTCGCCGGCATGGTCGGCGCCAGCCGCGAACGCGTGAACAAGGCGCTCGCACTGTTCGCGCGTCTCGGCTGGCTGGAGGTCAAGGGCCGCGGCCGGTACAAGTTCCTCGACCGCCCCGCGTTGGAGGACCGCGCCACGGTGTGACGGTGCCGGGTGGTCGGGGGCGTGCCGCCTGTGCCCGTCCCGTTACCGGCGGAGAAAGTCGATCGCCCGTCGCCACGCGTCGGCGGCGTCGTCGGGACGGTGAGCGGGGCGCTCGATCCCGTGGACGAAGCCGTGGTCGGCGTCGGGATACACGACGATCTCGCAGTCGTCGCGATCGCGCCAGGCGCTCCGCAACGCCTCGACGCCGTCGAGCGGGACCCACGGGTCCTTGTCGCCGAAGATCGCGAGCGTCGGGCACACCTGGGCGGCGGTGTCGAGCGCGTCGCGCTGGTGCGGGCCCTTCCACTCGTCGGGCACCCGGAGCATCCCGTAGAACGCCACGGCGCGCGCGAACACGCCGGACGCCGCGGCTTTGAGCGTGTACATCCCGCCCATGCAGAAGCCGATGATCATCACGCGCTCGACGCCGTCGGTCTCACGGAGGAACTCCGCGCCGGCGGCGAGGTCGCCGAGCTGGACGTCGTCGTCCATGTCCTTCATGTGCGCCATGCGCCCGGTGACATCCCCGGTGCGCACCTCGCGCCCGAAGTGCGCGAACGGCTCGGCGCAGGCGACGGCGAAGCCGTGCGTCGCCAGCCGGCGGCACAGGTCGTCGAACAGCTCGCGCACGCCGCCCATGTCGGGATGCACGACGACGCCGGCTTCGGGCTGGGCGGCAGGGCGGGCGTGGATCGCGTCGACCGGCGTCCCGTCCTCGGCGACGAGCACGAACCGCTCGGAACTCGCCTCGTGGGGCCCGACCTCGAGCGCGCCCACGCGGCTAGACGTACCGCTCGAGAATCGAAGTCTCGGCCAGTCGCGAGAGGCCTTCCTTGATGGAGCGGGCGCGGGCCTCGCCGACGCCCTCGACCTCGACGAGGTCGGACACGCCGGCGCGCATGATTTTCTGCAGGTTCGAGAACCGCTCGACGACGTGATCGGCGACCGACTCCGGGATGCGCGGGATCTTGTGCAAGAGCCGGAAGCCGCGGGGCTGGATCGGCGCGTCCAGGCTGACGTCGGCGGGGAGGTGCAGCAGCGCCGCCACCTCGCGCAGGTCGAGCAGCGACTCGGTGTCGAGGTCGCCGAGCTTGATCATCACATCGACGAGCCCCCAGTCGGGCCCGTCGACGAAGTAGTCCTTGGCGACGAGCCGGCGGTCGTCCTCGACGCCGCCCATCGACTCCTCGAGCTGGAGCAGGACGAGCCGGCCGTCGGCGCCGAGCTCGATGACGTAGCCCTCGATCTCCTCGGCGATGCGGCGCACCATCTCGGCTCGCTGCAGCACCGTGGCGACGTCGCGCACGGTGACGAGGTCCTCGACCTCGAGGGCGGACAACGAGTTGCTCACGGCGTCGAGCCGCACGCGGTAGCGCTCGAGGATCTGGACGGCGCGGTCGGCGCGGCCGAGCACGCGCGGGATCGGCTCGAGGGTGCGCTTGAGCCCGCGGCGGTGGACGGCGACCACCGACATGTCCTCGGAGACGGTGATGACGGGCACGTCGATCTGACGGCCGACCCGCTCGGCGGTGCGGTGACGGGTCCCGGTCTCGGACGTCGGGATGTTCGAGTCGGGGACGAGGTGCACGTTGGCCCGGGCGACGCGGGACGTGTCGGCGGCGAGGATGATGGCGCCGTCCATCTTCGCCAGCTCGGACAGGCGCTGGGGCGTGAACTCGGCGTCGAGGAGGAAGCCGCCCGAGCACACCTCCAGGACCTCGGGCCCGTCGCCGACGACGATCATGGCGCCCATGCGGGCCTGCAGGATGCGGTCGAGGCCTTCCCGCAGCGGGGTACCCGGGGCGACGAGGCGAAGCGCCTCGAGCATCGCTTCTGTGCGTGGTTGAGCGGGCACCGCAGGATCCTCCTGGTCTCGAACGGTCGCCGCCCATCCGTTCGAGAGACCAACGATACCAAGCACGGCGAGCGCGATCCCGGGGCGCCGGGGCCGCCGATCGGCGCCGAATGGCGTCAGGCCTTGTGGCCGGAGACGTAGCGCGCGGGTGGGAAGAGCGGCCACGTGTCCCGTGAGCGCACGACGTCGTCCCACCCCGCGTCACGGAGCGGTGCCGCGTATTCGTGGGTGCGGGCGAGACCGAGCCGCCCGCCCGGCTTCAACACGCGGTCGATCTCGCCGATCGCGCGCCGCCGGCCTTCGTCGCTCCGCCGCCGTGGGTTCATGCGCGGCGCCGTCGCCGGCGGGACTCACCCTGGACGAAGATCACGATCCCGGCCCCGCCGAGCACCACGGCGGCGACGAGGAGCGCGACGCGGGTCGTGTCGAGCTGGTAGGTCGACGTGGCCAGGCTCATCTTCTTGCCCGGCCTCGGCTCCACCACCTTGGTGCCGCCGGGGAGGACGAGCCGGACTCGCAGGTGGAACGAGTCGCTGATCTGCTGCGCGAGCTGCTGCTCGATCCGGGTGACGTCGACCCGTTGTCCGGTCAGCTGGGCGACGACGTCGGGGTCGGCGGCGATGCCCGCGGTGAGCTGCGACAGGTCGGCGGACCCGCGTACCCGGAAATCCGTCGACAGGAAGCGGCGGTCCCGGGTGAGCGTCACGCCGCGGAGCGGGCCGGAGTCTCCGCTGAGCTCGGCGACGACGCCGGCGAGCCGGCTCGCGTTTGCGAACTCCTTCCGCAGTGTCAGCGTCGCGCCGCCGTCCTTCGAGCGTCGCCACGGGGACACCGTCCAGCCCGCCGCCTGGAGGTCACCCAGGCGCACCCGGTCCTCGAGCTTCCCGCCGCCCGCCTCGGCGTTCTGCACCGCCTGGGCGTCGAGCGCGACGCGGACGCGGACGGTCCCGCCGCCGTCGTCGTGGACGTCGATCGTCAGGGTGGTGTCGACCTTGCAGCCCGCGAGCACGAGCGCGCAGACGGCGACCGCGAGGATGATCCGGCGCATCGGGCGCCGAGTCTGACATCAGCCCGCGCGGCGCCGTGGGACGCCGGCGGGCCGGTGGTCAGCTCTCGGAAGGACCGCTGCCGGCCAGCTCGACCGGCGGGGGCTCGACGCCCTCGACGGCGCGGAACACGATCTCGGCCGCGTCGCCTTCGCCGTCCACGTCGACGATCACGGTCTCCCCGGCGTGGAACTCCTTCCACAGGATCTTCTCGGAGAGAGCGTCCTCGACGTGGCGCTGGATGGCGCGGCGCAGCGGCCGCGCGCCCAGCTGCGGGTCGTAGCCCTTCTTGGCCAGGTGCAGCTTCGCGTCCGGGGTGAGCTCGAGGCCGAG
>DATFVT010000248.1:0-20086 GCA_035260105.1 Acidimicrobiia bacterium | reverse complement strand
CGAGACGGCGCTGTTCCGCAACCAGTGGCAGTTCCGGCCCGAGAAGCCGGAGACGGACGCCGAGTTCAAGGACCGCATCCGCGCCGTGCTGCGCGACCAGCTCGACCGGGCCAAGGCCGAGGGCCTGCTCGTCCCGGCGGTGGCGTGGGGGTACTTCCCGGTGAGCTCCGACGGCGACGACCTCGTCGTGTGGACCGACGACGACCGCAGGACCGAGCGCCTGCGGTTCACCTTCCCGCGCCAACAGAAGGACCGCTTCCTCTGCATCTCCGACTTCTTCCGTCCGGTCGGGTCGGGCGAGAAGGATTACGCCGGGTTCCACGTCGTCACGATCGGCGACCGGGCCACGGAGCGGGAGCAGGAGCTGTTCGCGGCGGACAAGTACCAGGACTACCTGCTCCTGCACGGGCTGTCCGTCGAGATGGCGGAGGCGCTCGCCGAGCTCTGGCACCGCCGCATCCGTGAGGAGTGGGGCTTCGCCGACGAGGACGGCCCGACGCTCGCCGGCCTCTTCCGCCAGCAGTACCGCGGGTCGCGCTACTCGTGGGGCTACCCGGCGTGCCCCGACCTCGAGGACCAGACCAAGGTGGCGGAGCTCCTCGACATCGAGAACATCGGCGTGACGCTCACCGAGGAGTTCCACCTCGTCCCCGAGCAGAGCACCTCGGCGATCATCGTCCCCCACCCCGAGGCGAAGTACTTCATCGCCTGATCGCCGGCTCCCGCCCACCCTGCGCACCGACCCGCGGGTGCGGACGGCGATGTTCGTCGCGGTCGGCGTCGCTCTCCTCGCGGTGGCCTCGGTACGTGGCTGGCAGGTGGTGTCGGGTCTCCAGTGGCCATTCGACTCGGACCACTTCCGGAACATCGCCAACGCCGTCACGTTCCGCGACGGCGGCGTCCTGAGCGACGCGCACTACGCCGGGGCAACGGCCTGGTACAGCCCGCTGACGTCGGCGCTGCTGGCCATCGGGTCGATCGTCACGTTCGTGCCGATCCACCGGCTCGGCGCGCAGGGCGGCGTCGTCCTCAACCTCGTCACGCCGATCGCGCTGACGGCCGTGACGGCGAGGTGGTTCGGCCGGCGCGTCGCACTCGGCACGCTCGTCGCGTACCTCTTCGTGATCGCGACCAACTCTCCGTCGTGGGCGGTGGCGTCGTACTCGCCGTGGCTGTTCGTCAACGTCTACGCGACTGGGCTGTTCGTGCTCGCCCTTGCTGCACTGCCGTCAGCCGTCAACCGGGGCGACACGAAGGACGCCCTCCTCTTCGGCGTGGGGGGCGGCGTCGTCGTGCTCGCACACCCGGCCTACGCCATCATGCTGACGTTCGTGGCCGCCGTGCTGTTCCTCGAAGCGTGCTGGCGCGCCGGCCGTCCGGCCCTGCGGCGTATCGGACGGAGCGCGGGGATCTCGCTCCTGACGGCGGTGGTCGTGTCGGCGCCGTTCTGGCTGCCGATCATGATTCGCTACCAATGGCAGGTCGTGAACCCGCGCGCCGGCACGTACACGTGGCCGGAGGTCGAGAGCAGCGAGCTCTGGGAGTTCGTGCGCGAGTTCGTGTGGCGCTGGCCGATGCTCGTGATCGCGGTCGGTGTTCCGCTCTGGCTCTTCGGGAGGAGGCGGCGGCGGCGATCCGGTCCTCTACACGTCGACGGTGTCTCGGTCCTGACGACGTGGACGGCCGTCGCGCTGGTCCTCATGTTCGTCCAGGTGTACCGGGACGCCGCCGTCGTCGACGTGCTCCCGCTCCCCGACTCGCCCGCCCATCACTACCTGCTCGCGTTCACCGTGGCGCTGTGCATCTGGTTCGGCCTCGGTCTCGATGCCATCGTCCGCACGGTGCTGCGCCGGCACGACGCGCGATGGGGAGCGGTCGCCGTCGTGTTCGCAGTCGCCGTGATGGCGGCGGTGACCGTCCCGAGATGGCGTGACCGCATCGACCTCGCCGGCGGGCGCGCCGAGGCGCAGGTGATGAGCGGGCGTCTCGACAGCTTCCGTGTCGTGGACTGGATCCGGCACCACACCCGTCCCGGCGACCGCTTCCTCAACGTCGGCCCCGGCACGTGGAACGGCGTGCTCCTCCCCGGGCTCGCAGGACGCAAGTCCGTCGACATCAACATCCCGGAGTACTCGAGCCCGTTCGTGAGCTACACCGAACGCCAGGACGCAGCCGGCCGCATGGTGGACGCGCTCCGCCGGTGTGACCGGGCACGGTTCCGGCGCCTGGCCCGGCCCTTCGGTCGCGTGCGCTATGTGATCTCCGAGTCGGGTCCGGGCGTGGTCAGCGTGTGCCCTGAGATCGTCCCCATCGCCTACCGGGACGACGCCGTGACCATCCAGCGGATCAGCGCGACCCCCTAGCCAGGCTGAGTCGTGCGGCGCCGCCACCGCAGCACGCCGAGCGCGGCGAGAACCATCAGGGTGAGCGCGCTGATCACGACACCGATGCGGTCCCACCCGTCGGGCTCGTAGGCCAGCTCCAGTGCGCTCGCACCGGCGGGGATCTGCAGAGTGATGAGCCCGTCTCCCGTGTGACCGATGCCGACGGGCCGGCCGTCGAGCGTGGCGTGCCACCTCGGCGACCAGGCCACCGCGATGTCGGCGCGAGTGGCGCGACTCGCGTCCACGGCGATGCCCAGCCGCTCGGGGTCGGCACGCCGGAGCCGCGCCCGGGCGGGCGCGTCGGTGGTGACGAGCGACGCCGGATCGGGCTGGCCGGGACGAGGGCGCACGGCGAAGACGGCGATCGGCGAGTTCCGCCACACGAGGTCGAAGCGGGGCGAGCCTATGAAGTGATCGGCCAGCTCGTTCGTCATCGTGACGGAGTGCGTCACGCCCATGCGGGTGAGGAAGTCCGCCTCTGCGTCCGGCGGGTTCGCGAGCGCGAAGCCGTCGGCTTCGACGTTGGGGCCCTCGGTGTTCGACGACTCGATCCCGAACCCGTTGAGCGAATTGCGACCCGACGCATACGCGAGCCAAAAGGCGGGCTGCACGTGCCCGAGACGGTCGGGCTGGATCTGGTCGGCCTGCGCGATCTCCGGCAGGTCGCGTCGGGTCACGAACCGGGCACCGTCGGGCACGACGCGGCGTAGCACCGTGGCCGCCTCCTGGAGCTGGGAGCTCGGCCGGTCGAGCTCCCGTGCCGTCGAGCGGCGCGGCCCGAGGGGTGAGAGGACGATGATCGCCGCCAGCACGAACGCGCCGCTTGCGGCGGCTGGTGCCGCCCACGACCGGTCGCCCAGCCGCCGGCGCACGAGTCGCGCACCGGCGGCGAGCAGGGCCGCCAGCGGCAGGATCGCGAGGAGTCCCGCGTAGCCGAGGCCACGGTTCGCGAGCTGCAGTGTGTACTCGTTCCCGTGTTGCGACGCGGCCCAGTGGGCAAGGACGAGGTAGACGATCGGCGCCAGGACGACGACGAGCGCGAACGGGCGGCGGCGCACGCGCGTGAGGCCGTACACCCAGCCGGCGGCGACGAGCCAGAACGTGTACGGGCGGAACAGGATGCGGCCGTCGACGATCTCGTCGACGCGGTCACCGAACGGCGGCGTCGGCCACGATGCCGCCGGGCCCTGCAGCTCCCGGTGCGTCAGCGCGGGCACGAGCCAGAACGCGGCCAAGCCGAACGCGAGCGCGGCCGTCGATCCGAAGCGCACGAGGACGTCACGGCGGAGGAGCTTCCGCCCGAGGCCGATCGCGAGGATCGGGAAGAACACCGCCAGCACGATGAGAGAGATGACGTGCGTGATCGTGAGCGCGGCCAGTGACACGCCGGCGAGGATCACCCAGCGGCTCCGGGCGTCGACCGGGATGCGCAGGAGCGCGCCCAGCGAGAGCAGGAAGAAGACGCCGCCCACCTGGTTGGGCAGGAGGCCCCAGAGGTAGATGCCCTGGAGACCGACGCCGACCGGGCTCGACACCAGCAGCGACAAGACGGCGGCGATGCCCGCAGCCAGGCGGCCGAGGCCGAGCGAGCGGGCGACGAACGCCATCGCCACCGGCACCGCCGCGAACGACAGCACGCCGATGACCTTGATGCCGCCCGGGTTCGAGAGCAGGCCGAAGGTCACGCCCCGGACCGCCGCCACCGCCCACGTCAGCCCGGGCCCCTGGAACAAGAACTCCTGGTACCCGAGGTAGTAGCGCTCGAGCCATCCGTCGAGGCGGCCGTGGGCGACGAACCGGGAGATACCGACGTCGAAGCGCAGGAGGTGCGCGGGGACGTCCTCGCCGGCCGGCAGCCAGCTCCCCCACACGCCCCGGGTCGACCAGACGGCGAGCACGACCGCGAGCACGCAGCCGACGGCCGTCGGCGAGAGCCGCTGCCCCCACCGCTGCGCCGGTGCCGCGGTCACGGTCGGCGTCTCGGGGTTGCGCAGGGCGGTCGTCACGGCGGCGTGACGCTCGCCGACGGGAGCGGAGCGCGGGCGTCCGGCCGCCAGATCCACGCGGCCAGCGCGACCAGAACCGCCAGCGCGCCCACGAGCAGCAGCCATGATGGCACCGGCGGTGACCAGTCGGCGCCCGCCCAGAAGGTCAGCGAGCCGCCGGCGCCGACCGTGTTGCGCCGGAGGTGTTGAAAGAACGCGAGGAATTGGGCGACCACGAACATCACGGCGAACACGCCGGGAAGCCGCGATCGCTCGAACAGGGCGCGCCGCCCGCTCCATGCGATCGACAACGCGGCCAGGATGGGGACACCGGCCGCGAACGGCAACGTCCAGCGGCCCTGCCACCCGATCCCGATGTCTCGCGCCTGCGACGTGTCGATGGCGACGGGGATCGCGATGGTCAGGACGACGAGCGCGGCGACGAGCGCCGCCGTCCGGCGCGATCCGATCGCGATGCAGAGCAACACGAGCAGTCCCAGCCCGATGGTCCACAACAGGTACGTGAGCGTCGGTGTCGGGGTGTCGAGCCACCCGAAGTTGCCGATCATCTCGCGGTACTGCGACCACGACGTCCCGAGCGAGTCCTTGACGATCGTCACGGTGCTGACCGAACCGGGGTCCGGTCCGTGGCGACCGAGATGGTCGAGAGGACGGAACCATACGCTCCACGCCAGCGCCGCGATCGTGGCGATCGCGACGGCGAGGCTCCATCGCCGGACGGCGCGCGACTCGACGAGCCGGCGCAGCCCGGCCCGGGAGCACAGCGCAATGCCGGTCGCCACGATGATCGCCAGCCACAGGACGGACAGCCCGCGCATCAGCACGAGCACGATCATCGCGAGACCGGCGCGCGTGACGAGTCGCGAGTCGATCCTCGCCTCGGCTTCGCGCGCCAGGAGGGCCGTCGACGCCCAGGCGGCGATCCCGGCGGCGATCTCGAGCCCGTTCGGGTTGACGCTGCCGATCACGAACAACGCCATCGGCGTCAACGCGAGCCCGAAGCCCGACGCGGCCACCCAGCCCGGGCGGACGGAGCGCAAGCTGACCAACGCGGACGCGAGAAGTGCCGACGACGCGAGCACGCCGAGGATGCGCGTCAGGTAGATCGTGAGGCCCGGGAACGACGGCACTACCAGGCTCGGGATTCCGGCGAAGGCGTAGAACGCGGGCGGGTCGACCCCGACGTTCGTCGGCGCCGTGCGCAACCCGCCCTCGTCGGGGAGGGGGCGGAGGCAATTGGCGGGCACGTCGGGCCGGAACGCGTAGCACGGCGTGTGGAACCGCGGGTCCCTGAGCGGCACCTCGCGGCCGGGGGTGACGAGCCCCGCCGGCACGCGCACGTAGTGGTAGTGCCCCTTCCAGTAGTCGCAGTCGACATCGGGTTGGTGGCACTCGGGCGGGTCGCTCTGGCGCTCGTCGCCGATCACCTCCCCGCGAGCCACCGACGCGGCGCGCAGCACGTGACTGGGCTCGTCCGGCGCGCCGTAGATCGGAGTCGCCAGTGCCCAGAGCGTTCCCAGCACGGCGAGCAAGCCGAACGAGATCCACCAGGTCAACCGCACCTCGGATCGATCGTCGCCGGCGAGACGCTCGCCCCGCACCACGCGCGCGAACAGACCACGCGAGAGGTTGCCGTTCTTCACCGGAGGCGAAGGCTAATCGCACGACGGCTTGCTCAAATGGGCGCCCTCTAGGATGCCGTGGATCATGAGCGCGCTTCGCGGCGCCGACCGCTTCAGATCAGCCGTGGACACGCTGCGGTCGAGCCCTCGCCGCGTGTGGTGGACGAGCTTCGTGCTCGTCGCGTTGCTCAGCGGCCTGTGGGGAATCGCGAACCCACCGTTCGCCGCGCCCGACGAGCCTGCACACGTCTTCCGGGCGTACTCGCTCGCGCACGGAGAGCTGACCGGGAAGACGCCGAGCGCGCGAGAGCTCCGCGCCCTCGACCTGACCGACCGCAAGGACTACTTGATCGTCCGGGTGCCCGCGGTCTTCAGCAACGCGAGCAAGACCACGTGCTTCGCCGGGTACCCGACGTTCAGCGCCAAGTGCCTCGAGTTCAAGGGACCGGACCGCACCGTCGAGGACGGTACGTACGTGGGCCGGCATCCTCCCGGCTACTACGCGCTCGTCGGCGCCGTCACGTGGTTCGTGCCCGACGGCTCCCTGACCGTGCACCTCATGCGGCTGATCGGAGCTCTGATCACGGGCGCGCTGCTCGCGACGGCGATCACCGCGCTGCGACGCGCGGCCGCGCCGGGGGTCGTCGCAGTCGGGCTGGCGATCGCGATCACGCCGATGGTGCTGTTCGTCAGCAGCGCGGTGAACCCCAGCGCGCCCGAGATCGCCGCGTCCATCACCGTGTGGGTCTGCGGGTTCCTCCTCGTCCGGTCCGCCGCCGAGCGCGTCGACCGGCGTCTGGTCACGGCGATCGGCATCGCCGGCTGCGTGCTGGCGTTGAGCCGTCAGCTCGGGCCTTTCTGGTTGGCGCTCATCGCCGTGACGCTGTTCTGCGTGAGCAACCGCGCGGGTCTTCGCAACGTCGCGCGATCGAACTGGGCGCGGCTGTGGGCTGGCCTGATCGTCGTGGCGTCACTGGTGCAGGTGGGGTGGGACGTCGTCGTCAAGCCGCTCGACGTGACCAGGTCCGGGAACGAGCCCGCGACCGTCGGGACGACAGAGATCCTGCGCACGACGGTCGGGAGGACGTTCCCCCGGTATCGCGAGATGATTGGCTGGTTCGGTTGGCTCGACACGCCCGCGCCCGCGCTTTCGTGGGTGCCGTGGACGGTCGTCCTCGGGTTGCTCGTGTTCGCCGCGCTCTTGTGGTCGACCCGGCGACAGGTCGCGGTGCTGCTCGGCCTGGTCGCCGCGGTCGTCGTCGTGCCGGTCGCGATCGAGGCCCCGACCTACGCGGACGCCGGCACCCTGACCTGGCAGGGCCGGTACACCCTCCCGCTCGCGCTGGGTGTCCCGATCCTCGCCGGCGGCATGCTGTCGATGACGGAGCGCGGCCGCCGGCTGATCACGCCGAGGTTGCTGCTGGTCATCGGAGTGGTCCTCAGCGGCGCGCAGATCGTCGCGTTCGGGCAGAACCTCAGGCGGTACACGGTCGGCGTCGACGGCCCACTGGCGTTCTGGGGACCGGCACGGTGGTCGCCGCCGCTCCCACGGCTCTTCCTGATCGTCGCCTTCGCCGCGGTGACGATCGCGTTCGTCTGGTGGCTGCTCGCCGGTGTTCCTCGGGGACGGGATGCAACCGGTGCCGCAGCACGCGAGCAGAACGAGCCCGAGCTTCGTCGCGAGCAAGCCGCGGTCACAGCTCCGTGAGGAGCACGAAGTCCCACGCCGCCGTCCTCGTGACGCTCTGCGTGCTCGTCGTCCTGGGCGTCTACGCGCGCTCGGCCGTCTCGTACGGCAAGCCCCTGGCACCCAATCACGCGCCGCTGTACGGCAACTTCCAGAACCCGATCGCGGACGGCCTGCTCCACCACCAGCTGAGCCTCACGGTCGAGCCCCAGGAGGGGTTGCTCCGCCTCCCCGATCCCTACGACCCGATCGCGAACGACCCCTACCGCGCCCAGGGGATCCACGACTTCAGCCTCTACAAGGGCAAGTTCTACGCGTACTTCGGGCCCGCGCCCGCGATCCTGCTCTACATCCCGTTCCGGATCTTCCGGGTCGGGGATCTCTCGCCGACGATCGCGACGCTCGTCTTCGCCACGCTGGGCTTCCTCTTCTCGCTCGCGCTCTTCCGATTACTCGTCCGATGGTGCTGTGGCGACATCCCGCTCTGGATGCACTGCGTCGCGGTGTTCACGCTCGGGCTCGGTGTGCCGGTGGCGTGGATCGTGTACATCGGCCGCGACTACGAGTCTTCGATCGCGTGTGGATACATGCTGCTGTTCGCCGGTCTCTACTGCGTCGTGCGCGGCGGTGTCACGGGAACGAGCCCCCTCTTCCTCGGGTTGGGCAGTGCGGCATTCGGGCTCGCGATCGCCGCCCGTCCCAGCCTCGCGGTCGCCGCCCTGTTTCTCGTCGTCACCGGTCTGATCCTCCGCGCCCGACATTCAGGGCGTCGTCTTGCCCTTCTGCTCCTCGCGCTCGTTGCCCCGTACGTCGCCCTCGGCGTGCTCGTCGCGCTGTTCAACTACGCCCGGTTCGGCTCGATCACCGAGTTCGGGCAGTCGTATCAACTGTCACTGGTGAACGTGCCGAAGTACCCGTTCGGGAGCTTCTCCTACATCCCGAAGGGTCTCTTCGCCTACTTCGTGTCGCCCGCTCGAGTGCTCGACGATTTTCCGTATCTGTTCCTACGCAAGCAGGAGTTCGACCCCGTTCTGGTCGCGCAAGGTCCCGGTCTCCACATGTACCTGAGCGAGCCGGTGGCGGGACTGGTCACGAACATGCCGGTCGTCGGAATCGGTTTCGTGTTGCTGCTCACACGCTTGCGTCGAGTCGGCCGGTGCTTCCCGCGGACCATCCCGACACTGCTCGTGCTCGTCGTCCCCGCGATGTTCCTGGTCGTCGTCGTCTCGTACCAGTTCCAAGGGGCGACGATGCGCTACGAGCTCGATTTCGCGCCGCTCATCGTGCTCGCCAGCCTCCTGGCGTGGATCGCGTGGTACCGCGCCGCCCGTGGGAGGGCGTGGGTGACGTGGCTGGGGAACGGTCTCTGGATCGCTGCCCTCTTGGCGAGCATCGTCTTCAACCTCGCGATCACGTCCACGCCCTGCGTCGGAACCGGGAGCTGCTGAGGGCCTCACCGGGCCGGCGGCTCGATTCGGGCCGGGTGAACCGGTCCCGTCGCGGCAGCTGTCAGAATGCGGCGGCACCACTGGCACCGTACGAACGGGCGAGAACCCCCCATGCCTCGACCGCGCCGTCAAGGCTCACTCCTTCCGACGCTCGCAGCTCCGGTCACCCTGAGCGTCGTCATGCCGGTCTTCAACGAGGCGGACACGGTCGTGGCGGCGCTCACGGCGGTCCTCGGCGTCGAGATCCCCGGCGTGGCGCTCGAGGTCGTGGTCGTCGAGAGCAACTCCTCGGACGCGTCGCGCCGACTCGTGCAGGGCTTCGAGTCGGATCCCCGGGTGAGGATCGTCCTGCAGGACCGGGCACTCGGGAAGGGCAACGCGGTTCGGGAAGGTCTCCGGCACATCACCGGCGACGTGGTCCTCGTTCAGGACGCCGACCTCGAGTACTCGGTCGACGACTACCCCCGGCTGATCGAGCCGATCCTCGCCGGCCGGACCGACTTCGTCCTCGGCTGCCGCCATGTACCCGGCAGGCCGATTCGCGTGATGGACGGAGCGCGCCGGTTGAGCAGGGTGTTGGACGTCGCCCACTGGCTCTTCACCGGGCTGTTCGACTTCGTGTACGGCGTGCGACTGCGCGACCCGTTCACGATGTACAAGGTGTTCCGGTCGGCGTGCCTCGACGGTGTGCTCTTGACGTCGAACCGGTTCGACTTCGACTGGGAGCTCGTCGGGAAGCTGGTGCGCCTCGGGTACGTCCCCGTCGAGGTGCCGGTCGGCTACGCCGCCCGGTCCTTTGCGAGCGGCAAGAAGATCCGCTTCTTCCGTGATCCGCCCACGTGGGTCGCAGCGTGCTTCCGCTTCCGATTCGCCCGGCTCCGCGATCCAGCCGTGCAGCCGCGTGAGCAGCGCCGGGGCGCGATCCGACGATCAGCATGACGGCGCGATAGTCAGGGCGGGTGGATGGGAGCTCTCTGACCTGCGCGGTGTGCGGATCGCGAGCCGCGGTGAGCGCCCCGCTGCACTCCTCGTTCAGCAACCGCACGTTCGAGCTCGCTCACTGCGCGTCCTGTCACTACTCCTTCATCGTCGACCCACCGACCGATTTCGCGCGGCTGTACGACGCCGCGTACTACGAAGGGAAAGGTGCGGATCCGAACGTCGACTACGAACGGGAGCTCGACGATCCGCGCACGGTGCGCGAATACGAATGGCGCGCCATCCTGACGATCGTCGAGGACCTGCGCGGCTCGCTCGACGGCGTACGGTGGCTCGACTTCGGTTGCGGTCTAGGGGGCCTGGTGCGGTACGCCCGCGCCCGCGGCATCGACGTCACCGGCTTCGACGAGGGGTACGCGGCCCGGCGGATGCAGGAGCTGGCGATCCCTGCGCTCGATCCGTCCGGGCTTGCCGCTTCCGCGGGCGCGTTCGACGTCGTGACCGCGATCGAGGTCCTGGAGCATCTCGTCGACCCGATGCCTGCCCTCCGGCAGATCGCCACTCTGCTGCGACCCGGTGGGCTGCTGTTCGTCACGACCGGCAACGCGGCGCCCTTCCGGGGTCGCTTCGAGCAGTGGAGCTACGTGCACCCCGACGTGCACGTCGGTTACTTCGAGCCCGTCACACTCGAGACCGCGCTTCGGGGCGCGGGTCTCGATCCTTCGCATCCCGGGTTCGTACGCGGGTACGCGGATCTCATTCGCTACAAGGTGCTCAAGAGCCTCGGATTCAAGCGACGAGGCGTTGTCGAGCGTCTGGTTCCGTGGTCGCTTGCGTCGCGCGTGGTCGACCGACGACACCGGGTGAGCGCGCAACCGGTCGGTTGGCGCCGCTGAATCAGCTGGCGATGCTCGCGGAGGCGGTGATCTGCCAGCCACCGCGCCGGAGCGGCGGGTTGAGTCGGAACATCGCGTCGAAGGCCTTGCCCGCGACCCGAGCCAGTGACCCGCTCGCGGTCTGCCCGGCGGCGGCGTCCCGAACGAGCTTTCGCCCCCGAGCGATCACCATGAGCCGGTAGAGGTTGAAGGCGGGAAGACCGACCGCGTCGCACTGTTCGACTCTGAAGCCGGCATCCTCCAGCAGAGCGCCGAGATCCTGGCGCGAGTAGTGGCGGCGGTGGCCGATGTGCCGGTCGAATTCCGACATCGGACCGCCGGGCACCGTGACGAAGACGCGACACGCCGGCGCAAGGAACCGCTTGGCGTTCGAGAGCAGGAGCAGTGGGTCGTCCACGTGCTCCAGCACCTCGGAGCAAACCGCGACGTCGGCCCAGTTCGACCAGGAGGGCGGAGGCTCGTCGGGCTCCGTCAGATCGCGCTGGAGGAGCTCGGCGCTCGGTGCCCGACGGCGCGCAATGTCGACCCCGGTCGCGCTGAGCTCGATGCCGCGCACGCTCGCGCCCGGATAGCGGGCGCACGCCGCGCTCACGAGATCGCCGACGCCGCTCCCCAGGTCGAGGAACCGGGAGGCCGGCCGAACCGTTCGGTCCAGCCAGTGCACGAGGAGACGGAGGCGGAAGGCTCCGGCCGGGTTGACCTGGCTGGCTTCGTAGAAGTCGCTCCAGTGCGACTCCCACTCGTTGCCCGACACCGGCGGAGAGTACCGAACGGGCGACGCGCGCCATCGAGTCGTGCCGCGCGGGCGAGAATGCGCCGTCCAGCGATAGGTCGAGCGTCCCTCCGGAAAGGTCACCGTGCTCAGGCTCGTCGAAGCCATCCTCATCACCGTCGCGTTGCTCGCTGCGTGCGGCGGCATCGGTGGCTGGATCCTGCGGTGGGGACGACTCGACGAACCGGGCGAGAAGGGCCCGGCCCGCCCGCTGTCGTTCGGCGTCTCGGCGGCGCTCGGGCTCGCGCTGCTCGTCGCCGTCGGCGGCCTGGGCGTGGTCGCACGCATCCCGGTCGCCGTGACCGTCGTGGCGTTCATCGTCGCCGGCATCGCGCTCCTGGTCGTGTACGTCGCCCGAGACCGGCCGTCGTGGACCTGGCTCTTCGTCGCCGTGCTCGCGATCGAGACGGTCGCGCTGGGGCTCGTCCTGCTGACGGAGGCCGGTGTCGGGATCGCGTTCCGCCTCAACGTGTGCGACGACGTGCTCGCCTACCTCCCCGAGGCTCGGCGCCTGCTCGCGACCCACACGCTTCTCGAGCCATGGAGCACACGCCGGCTCCAGAACTACGGCGGGCAGACCTTCTTGCAGGCGGTCTACGTCCGGTTCCTCGGCAACGATGCGCTGGGGCTCACCGAAACGATCCTCCCGGTCGGGCTGCTGTGGCTGCTCGTCTCGACGGCCTTGCGACGGCCGCTGACGCGGCTGCTGAGCCTCGTGCCGCTCGTCTTCCTTCCCTTCTTCGATGTGGCCCGGGTGAACACGGCGGGGACGCTGTCGCCCGTCCCGCTGCTGGTCGGGCTCGGAGCCCTGGTGCTCGTTCTGCGGCGCGCGGCCGAGGAAGCGAATCGCCGCGGCACCGTCGTGGCCGCCGCCGCGATCGGTGTGACCGCGGCCGCCGTCGTCGCGGTGCGCACGAGCACAGCACCTGCCGCGGGGATCATCGCCGTCGTCGGCGCGTGCACGATCGCGGGGACCGTACGGGAGAAGGCACGAGCCGTTGCCATCGCCGGAGGAGCGGGTGTGATCGCGTTCGCGCCCTGGTCGGCGGCCATGTGGGAATCGTCGGGCACACCGCTCTACCCGCTGCTGCGCGGGAACGAGAACCCCCGCGTCCCGTCAGTCGGCCGCACCGGCTCGATCGACGTGGGCGACTTCCTGCACAGCCTGCGGCACTTCTTCACCGACGGCGCCTACCCCTTGGCCCTGGTCGGCCTGCTCGTGTTCATCGTGGTCGCGTACCGGATCTTCCCGAAGTCGGCGCCGATCGCCGCGCTGATGGCCGGGGCCGGCCTCGTCAGCGTCGTTCTGCTCGCGCTGAACCTGTCGGTGGCCGGGATCACCGACTTCGACCACTACTCGTTTCCCGTCGCCGGCGGAGCGCTCTTCTTCGTACTCCGGACCGCGTTCGTACGCCTCGACGAAGAGGCCTCGCTCGCGCGGCGCGCGGCTGTCGCGCCGGCGGCGCTGGCGGCGATCGCACTCGTCGCGTTCTTCTTCGTCGGCACGAGACGTCCCGACGCCATCGTCGAGATCCGGAGCCTCGACACCGCACGGGCCTACGTCGACGCCGCCGCCGACGTCCGCGACCCCGATACCCAGGTCACACCGGACACCTCGGTGGCCGACGCGCGAGCTGCACTGGCCGCCGTTCCCCCCGATGCGCGGACGATCCTCGCCGTCTCGGAGCCTGACGCGTTCCTGGCAACGGGTGACGACCTGCAGAGCATGGACCAGCCCGGGAGCGCGGCGCCGGGAGGAGAGTTCCCGTTCTTCTCCGGCCCCGAGGCCAAGGTGCGAGCCCTGCGCAGGAACCACTACGACTATCTCGTCGTCTCGCCGGGAATCACCAATCGTTGCTTCCAGCGCGGCCGAATCGCCGGCTTCCTCCACAGCCGGACTCTGAGCTACCGGCTCCTGGCCCCGTACGTCCTCGACTTCTTCGACGACATGGACCGGGTGGCGCAGCGCTACCCGCAGGCCGTCCGGAACGTCAACGGCTTCTACGTCATCGACCTGCGTGCCGTGCCCGGAGCTGCCCTAGCGCGAGCCGCCGCGTGACGGCCGTAGACTGCTCTGACCGCGGCGAGGACTCGGGCCGCTCCGCGGCCGGCCAATTCCCTGTTGCCGACCCAGCCTCACGAGCGGATGGCGAACACCGAAGCCCTGCAGAGCCGAGTCACCGGAGTCGCGGCCGACGTCCAGCTCCTCCTCCCCGCGGACGACGTCGACGCGCCGGAGTTGTCGATCGTGATCCCGGCCCTCGACGAGGAGCTGACGATCGAAGAGTTCGTCCGCTGGTGCAAGGAGGGGATCTCGCGCGCCGGCGTCGAGGCCGAGATCCTCATCGTCGACAGCTCGACCGACCGCACCGCGGAGATCGCGCTCGCCGGCGGGGCGCGCGTCCTCAAGACCCCGAGACGCGGGCTCGGCCGCGCGTACATCGACGCCCTGCCGCACGTCCGCGGGGACTACATCATCATGGGCGACGCCGACTGCACCTACGACTTCCGCGACATCACGCAGTTCGTCGAGCTGTTCCGCCAGGGCTACGAATTCATCATGGGCTCCCGGTTCAAGGGCGGGATCGAGCCCGGCGCGATGCCCGCCTTGCATCGCTACTTCGGGACACCGCTCGCGACGTGGATCCTGAACCGCATGTACGCGAGCAAGTTCTCCGATATCGCCTGCGGCATGCGCGGGATCAGGACCGACGCCTTCCGCCGCATGGGCATGCGCTCGCAGTCGTGGGAGTACGCGTCGGAGCTCGTCCTCCGCTCCGTGCACATGCACCTGAGGACGACGGAGGTGCCGGTCCGGTTCTTCCGCGATCCGCCGGGGCGTTTGAGCCACCACCGGCGCCGGGGGTGGCTGTCGCCCTGGAAGGCGGGCTGGACGAACCTGCGGGCGATGTTCGTCTACGGCGCCGATTTCTTCGTGTACCGGCCGGGGATCGTCCTCACCTGCCTGGGTCTGGTCCTCACGCTCCCGCTGACGTTCGGGCCGATCACGATCGGTCCGGTCGAGTTCTCGCTCTACTGGATGCTGCTGGGCGTGACATTGACCGTCGTAGGCCTGCAGAGCTTCTTCTCGGGATGTCTGGCGCAGATGATCTACGACGAGACGGGCGCGGCGCGGCGGCGCTGGTCCCGGGTCTTCGCCTACAACCGGAGCATCGCCGTCTCGGTCGCGCTCTTCGTGACCGGCGTCGTGCTCATGAGCTTCCTCGTCATCACCTGGTTGCGGAACGGGTTGAGGATCGAGGGTTTCGGCGCGTACGAGTACATGGCGATCACGGGCCTCCTGTTGATGATCGCCGCCTTCACGCTCTTCGTGTTCACGCTCCTGGTGCACGCGCTCGCGGCACGCCTTCGCGCGGGGGACCCTTTCGCTCAGCCGTAGGCCGCCAGACCTCCGGCAGCCGCCATCGTGATCCAGCTCGCTGAAGCCATCGCCCTCACGGCGGCGTTGCTCGTCGCCTCCGGCGGGATCGGGGGAACGATCCTGCGGTGGGCGCAGCTCGACGATCCCGGGGAGACGCAGCCGGCGCGACCGTTGTCGTTCGGCGTCTCGGTCGGATTCGGTCTCGCTCTCCTGATCGCTCTGGGCGGTGTGGGATTCGTGCTCCGCATCCCCGTCGCCGTGACCGTCGTGACGTTCTCGGTGGTCGGGATCGCGCTCCAGACAGTCCGCGTCGTGCGGCAACGGCCGCAATGGACGGCCGTCTGGATCGCCCTGCTCGCGATCGAGGCTGTCGTCCTCGGCGCCGTCCTGTTCACCCAGGCGGGCGTCGGTATCGCGTTCCACCTCAACGTCTGCGACGACACGCTCGCCTATCTCCCCGAGGCGCGCCGCCTGCTCGCGACGCACACGCTGCTCGAGCCGTGGAGCACCCGCCGCCTCCAGAACTTCGGGGGGCAGACGTTCTTGCAGGCCGGCTACATGCAGTTCCTCGGGAAGGACGCCCTCGGGCTCACCGAGACGCTCCTCCCGGTCGCGCTGCTCTGGGCGCTGCTCTCGACGGGGTTGCGGCGTCCGCTGACGCGCGTCCTCGGCCTCGGGCTCGTGGTGCTCCTGCCCTTCTTCGACGTTCCCCGGATGAACACCGCCGGCACGCTCTTGCCGGTCCCGTTCCTGGTCGCACTCGGAGCGCTCGTTCTCGTTCTCCGGCGCGCGTCGCAGCAATCGAATCGCCGCGGCACCGTCGTGGCGGCGGTCGCCGTCGGGGTCACCGCCGCCGCCTTGGTGTCGATCCGAACGAACGTCGCGCCCGCAGCCGGGCTCACGGCCGTCGTCGGCGCCGCCACGATCGCCGGGACGGCACGCGACCGGCTCCGAGCCGTCGGAGTCTGCGTCGTGAGCGGGATCGCGGCGTTCGTGCCGTGGTCCGTCGCGATGTGGGAGTCGTCGGGAACGCCGCTCTATCCCCTGCTACGCGGGAACGAGAACTCACGGGCGCCACAGATCGGAGGCACGAACTCGATCGATCTGGGCGACGCTTTAGAAACCGCGCGGCACTTGCTCACCAGTTCTCCCTATCCCGCCGCACTGGTGGTGTTGCTCGTCGTCATCGTGGTGGCCCGCAAGGTGTTCCCCGCGACGGCGATGGTCGCGGCACTGATGGCCGGAGCGGGTCTGATCAACGTGGTCCTCTTGATACTGAACCTGTCGCTCGTCCCGACGGAGCACTTCAACCGTTACGTCTTCCCCCTCACGGCTGGTGTTCTCTTCTTCGTGATCCGCGGCGCGCTTGCGCGCCTCGACGAGGAGCCGTCGGGAGCGAGACGCGCGGTAATTGCACCGGCGTCGTTGACCCTCGTAGCGGTGGCGGCGTTCCTCTGGATCGGCACCCGAGATCCGGACGCGATCGTGAAGGTCCCGAACATCGAAGCGGCCCGTGACTTCGTCGAGCAGGCCGCCGATGTCCACGACCCCGACACGGCGATCACCTCGAACGCCTCGGTGGCCGATGCCCGGGCCGCCCTGGCGGCGGTTCCCCGGGGCGGACAGACGATCCTCGCCGTGTCGGAGCCCGATGCCTTCCTCGCGACCGGGGCCGACCTCCAGAGCATGGACCAGATCCCCGGCGGAGCGGCGCCGAGGGGCGAGTTCCCGTTCTTCTCCGGCCCGCGGGACAAGGTCCGCACCCTGCGGCGGGACGGTTACGACCATCTCGTCGTCTCGCCGAGCAGCAACAACCTGTGCTTCGGCCGTGAACGGTTCATCGCCTTCCTCCAGAGCCGGGAGCCCGAATACCGGCGGTTGGCGCGCTTCGTGCTCGACTTCTTCGACGACATGGACCGTCTGGCGCGGCGCTACCCGCACGCGACGCAGATGGTCAACGGCTTCTACGTGATCGACCTGCGCGCGGTTCCCGGCACGGCGCCGGGCCGCGCGCACGCGTGACGCCTACTTGTGCGCGACGCAGTAGATGTGGGCGTCGGCCGGTCGGAGCATCCGGTTCCGGACATGACCGCGCTCGAGGAACTGCTCGACGCCGTAGTCGATCTCCGAGAACCCGACCCCGACGATCTCGTCTTCGACGAGCTGCGCGTACCACCCCGACCGGTGCTCGTCCCCACTCCAGCGCTGCCAGCCGTACAGCGTCGCCAAGACATGCTGAATCGGGAACGGCGTCGGCTTCCCGGCGAAGTGGTCGACGACGTATCCACACCACACCGGGATGTCCGGCACGTCGAAGATGAAGACGCCACCGGGTGCGAGGATCCGGTGGACCTGCGCGAACGTCTCGCGCGCTTCGGCGTACGTGAGGTGCTCGACGACGCCGAGGGCGAGCACTTCGTCCAGGGAAGCGGCGGGCAGATCGAGCTCCCACGGATTGCCGACGAGATCGACCCCCGGGAACGCGTTCTTGTCGTTGTGGAGGTACCCCGGGGTTGGACGCCGGCCACATCCGAGCTCGAGCTTGCGGGGCTGAGCTTCGTTCGGGACCGGGCGGAGCTCGGGCACGATGCCGCTCCCTTCTGGATCTACGTCTCGCTACTTCTCGCTGCGTCGACGCCCGTCGCCCGGGAACGGCCGCAGCAGGCGGCGAAGAGTCCAGACGGTCCCCGGAAACCGCACGAGCGTCGTGGACCCTATCCGGTCGCGGTATTCGATCGGGATCTCGACCACGCGGAGGCCGGCGGCGACGGGCCACAACAACAGATCGACCGGGAGCGCCATCCCCTGGGTGTCCCAGCGGAACTCCTCGATCACCGTGCGTCGATAGGCGCGCATCCCACTGTGAACGTCACGTACTCGTCGACGCGCTCGGATCGACGCGATCAGGTTGAACGCCCGGTTGGCGAGGTAGTTCGCAGCCGGCATCGTCGCCGGTCGTCGGAATCCCAGTCGATCGGTCCCGACGACGTCGAAGCCGCAGCGCACCAACTCGATCACGGCGGGCAACAGCTCGGCCGGGTACGTGTTGTCGGCGTCGACGGTCGCCACGACGGGCCGGTCGCTGGCCTGCAGGGCGGCGACCAGGGCACTCGCCGGACCATCGCCGGGCTCACGGATCACCCGGGCACCGTGCGCGACCGCGATCTCCGGCGTCCGATCGGACGAGCCGTCGACGACGACCACGTCCGCCTCGGGCACGGCCCGCCGGACGTCGTCGATCACTCTGCCGATCGCTTGCTCCTCGTCGCGGGAGATCATCACGACCGCGGCGTCGGGATACCGGGTGACCCCACCGGTCCTCGTCGCATCCGGATCGGTCATCGAACGGACTGCGCGACCGTGCCGCTTTCCTCCTGGTCGGGGACGTCGACGTCGGTGATCGCGGTGGGGCGCCGGTTCAGTCGCTCCGCGAGCTCGATCGAGCGGATCACGCAACCGTCGACGTTCAGGTACTCGAAGGCTCCGAAACGCCCGTGCGGATGGATGCCCTGGCCCTCGAGCCATCGACGCACGAGGTCGAAGCGTTCCTCGTACCCGCGCTCGTAGACCACGTACGCGTACTGGTAACGGTCGACGCGCGAGTAGATCGGCTCTTCGTCTGCCCGCAGGACGCGGTTGCGCCGGAGCCCGTCGACGACGTGCTCGACGACCGACCCGTCGGTCATCGCGAGCTCCGGCCCCCCGGGAGTCGAGGTGATCTCGGCTTGGACGCTGTAGCAACCCGGAGGCCCGTTCTCGGGCGAGAAGGTGCACGGCGAGCTGATGCGGTTGACGAGGAAGTCGTCGGCCGGGAAATAGACCGACGAGAACTGGTGAGGATCGACACCGCGAAATCCGAGGCTGACCACGAGCATCGGGTGCACGCGGAGTGCGTCGGCCGCGTCGCGGACGCGATCGGGCACGTCGGGAAGGAGCCCGAGCAGGATCGGCAGCGGCACCGTCGACACGACGCGGTCGAAGGAGTGCTCGACGCCGCCGGTGACGACCCCGAGCGAGTCGGGCCCGGGGACGATCCGCTCGACGGCGGCCGAGCAGCGAATGCGAGCAGCCGGGAGCAGCTGGGCGAACGCGCGCGGGATCGCCTGATACCCGCCGCAGCGTGGATAGTGGAAATGCAGCTGGTGCACGTAGCCCTCGGTCTCGATCCCGAGCGCACCGCGCACGACGTCGATCGGTGGCGGCTGCGGGATCCGCTCCGCCCACGACATCGACAGGTCGGCGATCGGGACCTTCCACACCTTCTCGTTGTACGGAACGAAGTACGCGTCCGTCAGGCCGGCACCGAACGTCTTCAGGAACCACTCGTGCAGGTTCCGCGGCTCCGTGCCCGGGTCCGCGTGCTCGTTGAACAGGAAATCGAGAAGGCACCGGTTGCGGAGCTCGGTCGGGAGCGCGGCCAGGTCGTTCTCGATCGGATACTTGGCAAAGTGCCCGTCGATGCACACCTTGCTGTTCCGGCGGGACGCGTGGACGTTGCCGCGGAGGCTCCGGATCATGAAGTCGAGCACGTCCGCTCGCCTCGAGAACATGATGTGCGGGCCACGGTCGAAGGTCCAGCCCTCTTCGACGACCGACGCCGCGTGACCGCCGACGTCGTCGGCCGTCTCGAAGATCTCGAACTCGCCGTCGAGCAACAGAGCAAGGCTCAGCCCGCTGACGCCGGCGCCGACGATGCCGGTACGCGCCGTGCTCACCAAGTGGGGACCTCCTCCAACCGATCGTCGAGCGTAGTGGCGGGCGTGATGCGCTTCGGACTACCGCTTGACGAGGATGGCATGTCCGTTGAGGTTGTGGACGAACACCGAGTCCGGACGCTTCGCCACCTCGTTCACGAGTCTCGTCACGCCCTCGCACCGGTAGAACCCGTAGTCGTCGAAGACGACGACGCCGCCGCGAGACAGGCGATCCCAAGCCCAGTCGAAGACGCGC
>DATFVT010000247.1:0-4228 GCA_035260105.1 Acidimicrobiia bacterium | reverse complement strand
CTCGATGAAGACGAAGGGACGACGACACACCCTCGAGCTCTTCGGCGGTGAGGCGAGCGGGCTCGTCGCCGTTGATCGCGACGGCGCGCGCCTGCTGCTCTTGCCGCCCGACGGGACGCTCGTGCTCTTCACCGGTGAACGGACGGGCGGTGAGCCGCCGGGACGGGTCGGCGGCCTCGACGTCGATCCGGGCGAGGGCGGTACGGTCCGGGTCCGGTTTGCCGGCCCGATGCTCCGGTTTGCCGACTCCACCCCGTTCCTCGATCTCGAGCGCGGTCTCGCCGGCGCGACGATCGTGCAGGAAGCCGCGATCTCGCTCGACTTCGTGCCGCTCCACGCGGGAGACGCGGGATCGACCGAGTTCGGGACGGTGCGAGGCGTCGCCGCCCTCGACGGCGCGCGCCTCTCACTGGACGGAAGCGGATTCTCGACGGCAGGTGCCAGTCCCACGGTCTGGCCGCGCGTGCGCGCGTCGCTCGACCTCGGCGACGGCGGCCGCCTCGCCCTCACGGTCGCGCTCGACGGGGGGCCCGCCAGCGGCTTCCTCTGTCGGGACGGCCGGCATCTCTCAGTGACCGGGGCCGGCGCGCAGGTCGGAATCGGCGACGATCCACTCGATGGCCTCGTCCTCGACGTGGTGATCGACGGCGGGGACCGGCTCCGAATCCGCCCCGAGCCGGTACACCGGCTCCCCGTGGTTCGTGGCGGCGCCCCGGCACCGGTTCGTCTCGTCTATGCCTGCTGCTCGTTGAGCCCGGGATCCCGGCTCGCCGGCTGGTGCGAGATCGGCGGATTCTGAGGATTTTCGGGCCGGCCGCACGGGCAACAGGTCGTGCATGTACGCCCGGGTCGTGCATGAGCGCGCCCGAGCAATCGTCCAAGCCCCTGAGATGTCAGGGGCTTTACCGGGCACCCGCATTGCTCGTAGGTTCCCCCGTCGTGAGTCGCAGCACGGTCCTCGTCCTGATCCTCTCCGCCGCCGCTTCTCTGCCTGCCCTGGGGGCCTCCAAGCTCTCCATAGCGATCATGGGGGACGGGGCACCGGGCGGCGGTGTCTTTGCGGGCCCGAGCTTCGTCGGCGAGCCGAGCGCGGCCGGCAACGGCTGGGTGGCGTTCCGGGCCCAGGTCGAGGGCAAGACGACCGAGCAGATCGTGGTGCAGAACATGCTCACGGGGCAGAGCGCCGCGGCCGCCAGCATCGGCGGCGTCATCAGCAAGGACATCGGCAAGTTCAAGCAGTTCCTCGGCAAGCCGTCCGTGAATGCACGCGGCGACGTGGCGTTCGCCGCACTGGTCACACCGCCCGACGGGACGAAGGTGAACCTCGCTCTGCCACCACCGGGAGGAATCTTCCTCTACAGCCAGGGGAACCTCACCCTCATCGCCACGCCCAACGTGGACACCGGCGCGGGGGTGATCGATCTGACGACGCCGATCAACATCGGCACGAGCGACTCGATCGACATCGCGGAGCGAACACCCGCACTGAACGACAACGGCGACGTCGCCTTCGTCGCCTCGACGGTGGTGAACACGAACACCCCCAACCCCGGTCTCAGCTCGGCAATGTTCCGTCGCCGCGCGGGACAGAACCTCGAGCCGGTGTTCAAGCACGACGACGCGAATCGTGGCAGCGACGGGGGGAAGTTCGACGTGCTCGGCCCACCCGCGCTGAACAACGCGGGCACCCTCGCGTTCCATGCGACGCTCTCCGGGCTGAGCGCGCCGCTCGACGGCGTCTTCACGTTCGATGGAGCCACGGTGACCCAGCTGATCCGCGACGGCGCGATCATCAACGGCATCATCCAGCCCATTCCCTTCCAGGTGCCGGGTTTCGACGACGTCGTCGTCCTGAACGACCAGGGCGACGTCGCGTGCACCGGCGGGCCGCCCGCCGACCTCTCCAACACCGTCACGGTGAACGTGGATCTGGACAGCTCGGGCGTGATCCTGATCCCCCACGGTGGCAAGCCCATCCTGGTTGGCTACCCAGGCCAGACGATACCCGAGGGCAAGCAGACCTTCGTCGTCTGGAGCATCAATCTGGGTCCGGATGCGGGCTCTCGCGTCGCGCCCCCGAGCTTCGCCCCGGGGGGAAAGGTCGTCTTCTTCGCGCAGGTGAACGGCGGCGGCAGCCAGCAAATCCTGATCGCGGACACGCAAGGACTGTCTGTTCAGAACCTCGTCAGCGTGGGCGGGTCGGCGGCCACCGCGACCACCCCCAAGGGCGGCACATACCAGTCTGCCTCGTCGGCGCCGGCGGTCGACGCCACGGGCGCGCTCGCCTTCACGGCGCGGATCGAGAATGCGCCGACGACCAGCCAAGCGTTCATCTACATGCCGATCCCCCAGAGCAGCGGCGCGGCACAGGCCATCGGGATCGGCGACGCCGCCGAGGCCAGCCAGGGCATCTTCGGCGGCCAGGCGTTCTCGCCGCCGCAGATGAACGACTCCGGCGACGTGATCTTCAAGAGCTACGTCGCAAAGGGTCCTGCCTCGCTCGCGATCTTCCGGTACCGGCAGGGCGTCGTCGACGAGCTCGTCCGGGTCGGCGACACCGCTCCGACACCGCCCGGTCTCTGCGACTCCCCCGCGACGTTCACGAACCTCCTCGGCGACCCGAGCATCAACAACAACGGCGACGTCGCGTTCGCGGCCACCGTGTCGTGCTGCAAGAACGGGCAGTGCGGGAGCAAGGGTCGCGGGCTGTTCGTCCTGCACGGCAGGACCGTGCAGGTGATCGGGATGCCGAACGTCGACATCGAGCTGCAGAACCCGCCGCCGGACAAGGTCCGCGAGGGACCGTCGTTCCGCACGCTCGGCTCGAACCCGGCGCTCGCCGATTCCGACTCCGGCACCGTCGCCGTAGCCTTTCGTGCCACCCTCCAGTACCAGAGCCCGTTCGATCCGTTCTCCAGCTTGAAGGAGAACGGCATATACCTGGTCGACGACGCGGGCGTTCACCTCCTCGCCTGGCAGGGCGAGGACTCGGGCGTCGGCGGGCCGTTCTTCAGCTTCCGCGACCCGACCATCCGCGACCAGTCGGTGCTGTTTCGCGCGGTCCTCGGGGAGACCGGGACGGGTCCCACCGGCCTAATCGTCTCCGACCCGACCGGGCTGCATCCCGTCGCCGTGGAGGGCGCCGACCTGGGCGGAATGACGCTCAGCGCGCTCAATGGCCGCAGCATGTCCGACGCTGCCGGCGAGATCGTCTTCCCTGCCATGATCAATGACAACGTCGGAGCCGTGCTGCGCCGGACCGACAGCGGGATCGAGAGCCTCGTGCGAGCTGGCGACACCGGGCCACAGGGTGGCGTCATCCGCAGCATCGGGCGCCCGAGCGTCGCCAGCGCGGGGCACGTCACCTTCCGGCTCTCCTTCCTACCACTCACCGGCGGGGCGCCGGGTCTCTTCCTCGACTCCGGCGTGCCGCTCCTTCAGCAGCTTGTCCGCATCGGCGAGGTCGTCCGCGTCCTCGACGCCAACGGCAAGCCGGCCGATGGGCGCATCACCGGGATCAACCAGAATCTGGCGTTCAACTCCTCCGATCAGAGCGCGTTCCTCGCGAGCATCGGTGGCGGCAAGAGCGCCATCGTGCTGGCAGCGCCCGCGACGCTCAGGGTCGGACAGCTCGCCTTCAAGCGCGGGCCGGCCACGAAACCAAAAGATCAGATCCAGTTCTCCGCGGTCCTGAAGCCGGGCCAGTTGCCGGGTGTCGCACCCGACAAGAAGGCAAAGCTCCGCCGCGTCGTGATGACGGTGGCCGTGGGAGACATGAAGGGGAACCTCTGGACCGTCAACGTCGCGAGCGGGGACGTCAGGGTGCGCGGGCGTACCCTGGTGGCCAAGACGGGCAAGAAGAGCCCGCTTCGCTTGCTCCGTGTACGCGTGGCAGCCGACGGCACGTTCCACGTGGCGGCGCGCTCGGCGCTGTTCAACCTCAGCGCTCCCGGTGGCGCCAGCGTGGGACACAACTTCGATGGAAACAACGCGGTCATCCTCGCGCCGCCCTTCAACGTGCGCGTCGACGTCGGCGAGGACGGCGGCAACGTCCTGATGAACTGCACGCCGAAGCCGCGGCGCTTCCGCTGCGGGCGCTGACCCCGCCGCTCCGCTCAGCCCGCGCCGGCGAGCACGCCCGGCCGCTTGAAGGCGGTCCAGCCACGGTCGCAGGCGATGACCGCGCCGGTCAGGCTCGACGCCTCGTCGGACGCGAGGAAGACGGCGA
>DATFVT010000246.1:0-2278 GCA_035260105.1 Acidimicrobiia bacterium | reverse complement strand
AGGCCGGCGCCGGTGTCGACGCACGGTTTCCACAACGGTTTCAGCTCGCCGTCGGGTTGCGCGTCGAACTGCATGAACACGAGGTTCCAGATCTCGACGTAGCGATCCTCGCTCACGGCCGGGCCGCCCTCGGGACCCTCGCCGGGGCCGAGGTCCCAGAAGATCTCCGACGACGGCCCGCACGGCCCCGTGTCGGCCATCCGCCAGAAGTTCGCGTCGCCCATGCGCTGGATCCGCGCGGGCGAGACGCCCACGACGTCACGCCAGATCGCTTCGGCTTCGTCGTCGGATTCGTGGACCGTGACCCAGAGGCGATCGGGATCGAGCCCGAGCACGCGACTGACGAAGTCCCACCCCCAGGGGATGGCATCGGCCTTGAAGTAGTCGCCGAAGCTGAAGTTCCCGAGCATCTCGAAGAAGCTGAGATGCCGGTTCGTGCGTCCGATGTCGTCGAGGTCGTTGTGCTTCCCGCCGACCCGCACGCACTTCTGCACCGAGGTCGCCCGGGGGTACGGGGGCTTCTCCTCGCCGACGAAGTAGGCGATGAAGGGCACCATGCCGGCGTTGGTGAACAGTGGAGCGCCCGGCTCGGTCGGGATCAGGCTGGCGGACTCGACCCGCGTGTGGCCACGCTCCACGAAGTAGTCGAGGAACGCGCGTCGCAGCTCGTCAGCGGTGTTCGGTGGCACGCGCCCAGCGTACCGCCCGGGTCTTCGGTCTCAGCCGGCTCTTCGCGCCACGCGGCGGGCCCGGATCAGCGCGGCCCGGTCGTCGAGCGCGGCGTTCAGGTCGCGCAGCCGGTCGGCCGCCGCCGGCGGGAGGTACCGCTCGACCGAGCGGCGAAGCGTGCGGGTGGCACGCACCGTCACGCCGACGCCGAGCCCGAACCCGACGCTCAGCCAGAACAAGCGCTTGATCACGTCACCCGTCCTTCGAGCTCGGATCCGTCTCCACGCCCTCGTCGACGTCGGTGCTCTCGACGTCCTGCTGGCGCGACCGGCGCCGCTCGAGCAGCTCGCCCAGCTCGCCTTCGCGACCCTGGGCGCCGGGACGGTAGTAGACGCGGGTCTCGACCTCGGACGGCCGGTACTGCTGCGGCACCCATCCGGCGGGCGCGTCGTGTGGGTACACGTACCCTTCCCCGTGGCCGAGCTTGCGGGCGCCAGGGTAACTGGCGTCCCGGAGGTGCTTCGGCACGGCGCCGGCGGGACGGTTGCGGACGTCCTCGACCGCGGCTCCGATCCCTTCGATCACCGAGTTCGACTTCGGCGCCAGCGCGAGGTGGATGACCGCCTGGGCGAGATTGAGCCGCGCCTCGGGCATCCCGACGAACTCGACGGCGCGGGCGGCGGCGTCGGCGACGAGCAGTGACTGCGGGTCGGCCATGCCGATGTCCTCCGAGGCGAGGATCACGAGCCGGCGGGCGACGAGGCGCGGGTCCTCCCCGGCCTCGAGCATGCGTGCGAGCCAATACAGCCCGGCGTCCGGGTCCGACCCGCGGATGCTCTTGATGAACGCGGACAGGACGTCGTAGTGCTCGTCGTCGCCGTAACGGACGGCGCGTAGCGCGAGCGCCGCCTCGGCGTCGGCGAGCGTCACCTGCTTGCGGCCGTCCTCGGCGGCCAGCGCGCCGGCGACCTCGAGTGACGTGAGCGCGTGGCGGGCGTCGCCTTCCGACCGGTCGACGAGGTGGTCGAGGGCGTCGTCGTCGACTTCGAGCGCGGCGGCGCCGAGGCCCCGCTCGGTGTCGGCGAGCGCGCGCTCGAGCAGCGTGCGGACGTCATCGGGCGTGAGCGGGTCGAGGCGGAACAGGGTCGATCGCGAGAGCAACGGGCCGGTGAGCGAGAAGTACGGGTTCTCGGTCGTCGCCCCGATCAACACGATCAGCCCCTCTTCGACGTGCGGCAGCAGCGCGTCCTGCTGCGTGCGGTTGAACCGGTGCACCTCGTCGAGGAAGAGGATCGTGCCCTGCCCGCGCTCGCCGAGTCGCTCGCGCGCTCGGTCGACGACCTCCCGGACGTCCTTCACCCCCGCGCTGACCGCCGACAGCGGCTCGAACGCCTTCGCCGTGACGCCGGCGATGAGCCGGGCGATCGTCGTCTTGCCGGTGCCGGGCGGTCCCCACAGCACGACCGACGACAGACGATCACCCTCGATCAGCACGCGCAGGGGTCGTCCCGGGCCGAGCAGGTGCCCCTGCCCGACGACCTCGTCGAGCGTGCGCGGCCGCAACCGCGCCGCCAGCGGCGCGCGCTCGTGCAGCCGGTCGTCCCGCGCC
>DATFVT010000245.1:0-3924 GCA_035260105.1 Acidimicrobiia bacterium | reverse complement strand
AACACGTGGGGCGCCAAGGGGGTGCTGCGCTGGGACAGCGCGCACCACATGGGCACGTGCGGGCTCCAGGCGCACGACTTCGAGCTGCTCGGCCTCGGCGGCTACGACGTGATCGTCGCCACCGGCATCGACCCCGCCGAGTCGCCGCCCGAGCGGTTCGGGCTCGCGCCCGTCGTCGAAGTGCCGGCGCGGGAGCTCGGCCGCCTCGCCCGCGAGATCAGGCCCGCTCCCGGCGAGATCCGATCCAACGACCTGTACGCGCGCTTGTCGAAGGTCGCGCAACCGGGGTACGTCGACGGTCACGTGCCGCTCCATCCCGCCCGTGCCGTCGCCGACGTGCGCGCCGTGCTTCCGGCCGGCGGGGTCGTCACCGCGGAACCGGGGATGGCCGGCCTGTGGGTGGCGCGCACCTTCCCGACGACCGATCCCGGCACCGTCGTCGTGCCCGCGACCGCCCGCCGCGGGGTCGCCGCCGCGCTCGCCCTCACCGCTGCCCTCCACGGTGTCCCGGCGATCGCGGTGACCACCGACCCGATCGACCCGACAACCCTCGGCGTGCTGAAGCTCGCGACCGAACTGGGGGCAGCGTTCGTCGTGGACGTGTGGGGCGCCGGTGGGCCGGTGCGGCGCGTCGAGGATCACGTCGCCCAGCTGCAGGCCGCCGTGGCCGAACCGGGCGTGACGATCGTGGACCTGCCCGTCGACCGGTCACTCACGCGCAAGCTCGTCAGCGCGGCCGGCCCCGTCGTCGCCTGGGGCGGGCTTCCGGTGAAGGGAGCTCGATGATGCGTCCCCTGGAGGCCGAGTGGCCCGCCGCGGGACGCATCGTCCGCGCTCAGGCCGTGCGGGCCGAGGCGAGCATGCCCAGGCGAAGCGAGATGGCCGAATAGCGCGACTCGTCCAGGCCGGCGCGTTCGGCGGCGCGTTGGACGATGCGCGTGATCGCCTTCTCGCCCAGACGCGTGAGTCCGAGGCGCCCGTCGCGGTCGACCGACCTGAACGCCGGGCCGGCCGTCAACCCGGCGGCCGCCTCCCAGTCCTCCCACGCGACGACCGGGCAGAGATCCTGCTCGACGCCGTACGGGATCACGATGCGGCCCCGCATCAGGTTCGCGGCGAGCCCGTCGTCGACGACCGTCAGATCGGACACGTCGAGGGAGACGAGCTCCGACGGGCGCAGCGCGGCGACATACCCGATGAGGAGGAGGGCCCGATCACGCAGACCGATCAGGCTGGACGGCGTGGCGGCGAGGATCGTCGCGAGCTCGCCCGCGTCGATCGGGACGGTGTGCATCGGTGTCCGTCGCCTGAGCCATTCCGCGCGGGTCAGCGCGAGGCGCACCCGCTCGTCGTCGGTGGGAGCTTCCAGGCCGGACGCCCGGTGCCAGTCGCGGATGGCGGCGATGCGACCCGGCACGGTCGCCGCCTCGTTGCTCGCCGCGAGCTCCTGGATGTACTCGACGACCACCGCAGGAGAGGCCGGGATCACCGTCTCACCGCGCGAGACGCACCAGTGCGCGAAATGCGACCAGTCACCTCGGCTGGCGTTCAGGTTCGACGGGCGCGCCATGCGCGTCCACGGTAACCGTGGGGCGCGCCGCGTCCGGGTCAATCGGAGCACCCGGAAGCTCGAGACGCTTCAACATCACGGCATTGACGGCGACGATGAAGCTCGACCCCGACATCGACAACGCCGCGATCTCCGGTCGCAGCACGAGCCCGAAGACGGGGTCGAACACGCCAGCCGCGATCGGCAGCGCGATCGCGTTGTAGCCGATCGCCCAGCCAAGGTTCTGGTGCATCTTGCGCAGCGTGCCCCGACCGATCGTGAGCACGATGGCGACGTCGAGCGGATCCGAACGCATGAGCACGACGTCGGCGGTCTCGATCGCGACGTCGGTCCCGGCGCCGATCGCGATCCCGAGGTCGGCCTGGGCGAGCGCGGGCGCGTCGTTGACGCCGTCACCGACCATCGCGACCTTCCTGCCCCCCGCTTGGAGCTTCCGGACGTGTGCCGACTTGTCGCCCGGCAGGACCTCGGCGATCACGGTGTCGATGCCGAGCCGACCCGCGATACGCCGGGCGGTGGCCTCGTTGTCGCCGGTGAGCATCACGACCTCGACGTGCGCGTCGTGCAAGGCACGGACGGCCTCGGCGGAGGTCGGACGGGCCGCGTCGGCGATACCGATGACACCGGCCACCCGTCCGTCGACGGCAACGAGGACGGCAGTGCGGCCGCCCTCCGCGAGCTCCGCGCGGCGCGCGCCGAGGGTCCCCGGTGCGAGGTGCTCCTGCTCCATGAGACGGAGGTTCCCGACGGCGACACGCGTGCCGTCGACTGTGGCCAGGGCGCCGTGCCCGGGGACGCTCTCGAACGACTCGACGGGCACGTGCGCGACGCCGCCGGCATCGGCGTGGTGAACGATCGCGTCGGCGAGCGGATGCTCCGACTCGCGCTCGACGGCGGCCGCCAGCGCGAGCAGCTTCCGTTCGTCGATGCCCTCGACGATCACGTCGGTCACCTCGGGCTCACCCTTGGTGAGCGTGCCCGTCTTGTCCATGACGACGACCTCGATGCGCGCCGCCGTCTCGAGCGCGAGCGCGTTCTTGAACAGGACGCCTCGTTTCGCCCCGAGGCCGGTGCCGACCATGACCGCAGTCGGTGTGGCGAGACCGAGGGCGTCGGGGCACGTGATGACGACGACCGTGATCGCGAAGAGCACCGCCTCGTCGGTGGGGCGGTCGCTCAGCGTGAACCAGGCCAGGAACGTGAGCGCGCCGCCGATCAGCGCCACGAGCACGAGCCAGAAGGCGGCCCGGTCGGCGAGCTTCTGGCCGGGCGCCTTCGAGTTCTGCGCCTCCTGGACGAGCTCGACGATCTGGGCGAGGGCGGTGTCGGCGCCGACCTTGGTCGCGCGCACTCGGAGCGTCCCGTTCTCGTTGATCGTGGCGCCGATGACCGTCGCGCCGGGCTCCTTGTGCACGGGGAGGCTCTCGCCCGTGACCACCGACTCGTCGACCTCGCTGTCGCCGTCCTCGACGACGCCGTCGACGGCGATCTTCGAGCCGGGTCGCACGAGCAACAGGTCGCCGACCACCACCTCCGCCGTCGGGACGTCCACGGGCTCGCCGCCCCGCAGGACGGTCGCCGTGGGTGGCGCGAGGTCGAGCAGCGTGCGGATGGCGTCGTTTGCGCCGCCCCGCGCCCGCATCTCGAACCAGTGACCGAGCAGGACGAACGCGGCCAGCACCGCGGCTGCCTCGTAGAACACGTCGCCGCCGCCGGTGAGCGTGACGACGACCGAGTACAGCCATCCGGCGCCGACCGCCACCGCGACCAGCACCATCATGTCGAGCGTCCTGGCCCGCAGCGCGCGCACGGCGCCCACGAAGAAGATCGAGCACGAGTAGAAGATCACGGGCAGGCTCAACAGGAGCGACCACACGTCGTCCCGGAGCCCGAACGGCGCCGCCACGGAGAAGTTGAGGACGTCGCGCCCGATCGGCGACCAGAGCACGAGCGGCACCGAGAACACCGCCGCGACGAGGAACCGGTTGCGTATCTCGGCGACCATCGAGTCCATCGACATGCCGTCGTGCTCTTGGTGGCCGTCGTGCGCCACCGCGCCCGGGTCGCACACGTGATTGGGCACGGACTCCCCGGCGCAGTGGTAACCGCACTCGCGGACCCAGTCGCGCAGCTCCTGCACGGCCGTCTGCGACGGGTCGAACGTGACGGTGGCGGTCTGGGCGACCGGGTTCGCCTCGACGTCCGTCACGCCGGGGCGGCGACCGAGGATCGCCTCGACGCGGGCCTTCTCGCTGGCCCACTGCACGCCCCGGACGTCGAGGACGACCGTCTCGCGCATCAGTCCGCGACGTCCGCCTTGGCGATGACGTGCGTCGGCGTGATCCGGACGAGCA
>DATFVT010000244.1:0-5389 GCA_035260105.1 Acidimicrobiia bacterium | reverse complement strand
GGACTCGCCGAACTCCACGTTCAGCGGGATGCGGAGGCAGTCACGAATGGCCTCGGTGACGCGCCGGATCGTGATGGGCTCGGCACCTTCGAGGTTGAACACATCGTTCTCGGCGTCCTCGGACAGGGCGAGGACGTGGGCATCGGCGAGGTCCTCGACGTACACGTAGTTCCGGAACTGTGAGCCGTCGCCGTGCACGGTGATGGTCTTGCCCTCGAGCGCCATCTGCACGAAGCGGGGGATCACGAGCTGCTCGCGCATGCGCGGGCCGAACGGGATGCCGTACCGCAGGATCGTGAAGGGTGTGTCGTACAGCTCGTTGTAGTTGTGCGCGATCAGCTCGCTCGCGATCTTCGACGACGTGTAGATGTGCCCGGCGCTCGGCAGATGGAAGGGCGCGTCCTCGTCGAGCGGCGAGTCACCGTGGGCGCCGGCGTAGACCCACACGGTGCTCGCCAGCACCGTGCGCGCCACGCCGTTGCGGCGGCTGGCCTCGAAGACGTTGGCCGTACCGGTGATGTTGATGCGGACGGTCCCGACCGGGTGGTCGTAGGCATCGTTCACGTTCGACACCGCCGCCAGGTGGAACACCACGTCGATGTCACGGGTCGCTTGCACCATCCCGCCGAGATCCGACAGGTCGACCTGGCGGTACGTCACGTCCGGTCGGTGCGGGGGGCGCGTGTCCAGCACGAACAGTGTGTGGCCGGCGTCGGCCAGCCGATCGACGACGTGCGATCCGATGAACCCGGATCCGCCCGTGACTGCGATTCTCATGGTCTTCCGTTCTTGGTGTCGGCCGCGGCGAGGACGGTGCGAATGCTTTCGATGACGTACTCGGCCTCGTCGCGAGTCATGTCGGAGTGTATGGGGAGGCACACGTGCCGGCGGCAGACGTCTTCGGCAACCTGCAGGCTGCCGTGGTGCAAGTCGGCGAGCACCGGCTGTTCGTGGAGCGGCGACGCGTACACCTCGCCGCTCAGCGACACGCCGTGTTGCTCCTTGAGGGCGCTCTTGAGGTCCTGGCGGTCGATCCCGTGGTCGAGCATCGCGATGTACTTGTAGTAGTTCGATTCTGAGCGCGTGATGAGCGGCGTGATCCCGTCGATCGCGCCGAGGCCCTCGTCGTACTGGTCGGCGATCTCACGGCGCACCTTGATGAACTCGTCGAGCCGGCGGAGCTGCACGAGGCCGACGGCGGCGTGCAGCTCGCTCATCCGCCAGGCGTACCCCCTGCGAACGTGGTCGCCACCGAGGAAGCCGGCCTTGCCCTGGTCCCGGTAGATGCGGGCGTCGTCGCGGATGGCCTCGTCGGCGGTGACGATCATGCCGCCCTCGCCCGTCGTCATGACCTTCGTCGGGTAGAAGGAGAAGGCCGAGGCCACGCCGAAGGAGCCGGCCGGCCGGCCGTCGAGGCTGGAGCCGTGGGCGTGGGCCGCGTCTTCGACGAGGAACAGGCCCCGCCGTTCGCACAGAGCACGGATGGCGTCGACCTCCGGGGTGATGGCGCCGCCGATGTGCACGAGCATCACGCCGGCGGTGTCGTCACCGAGCGCGGCTTCGACCGTGTCGGCGGAGAGCGCGAGCGTGTCCGGCGCGACATCGGCGAGGCGCGGAGTCCCCCCGGCGTGCATCACTGCCGCGGCCGAGGCGAAGAACGTGTTGGCGGGCACGACGACGTCCCGCCCCTCGACGCCGATCGTCCGCAGGATGATCTCCAGCGCGCTCGTTCCACTGCTCACGGCGACCGCGTACGGCGCCTCGTGCCGGGTCCGGAAGCCGTCCTCGAGCTCGGTGGTGCGCGGACCGAGGGTCAGCGACCCCGTCTGCAGCGTCTCGTCGATCATCGACAGGATCGCGGCGCGGTCGTCGTCGGAGAAGACGATCCTCGCGGCGGGTACGTTCACCTCAACCGTCCTCAGCAGTCACGGCGGATCGAGTAGACGTCGTAGTGCTCGGCGTGCGCGAGGGGAGCGGCGCCGACGCGCTCCAGTGAGCAGGATGCGAGGCCGCCCTCGGACAGCCCGTCGAGGAGCGCGTGCTCGTTCGTCTTCCACCGCTTGTCGTAGCTGTCGTATGCGATCACGAAGTCGACGCCTCGGGTGCGGAGGAACCTCGAGTACTCGTCGGTCGTGGCCCAGCTCCGGCGTCCGATGCTCTCGGGGAAGAACTCGGAGTCGAGGTGACCGCCCTTGCGGACGATCTGGTACATCCCGATCTTGCCGTCGCCGGCGCGGATGATCCGGTACGTCTTGTCCGGCTCGAACTTCGACGAGTTGATGAACCGCATGAGGTCCGTGTTCGGCTTGCGGTTCAACGCGCCCCATGCGTACCGCGCTTGCAGCACCCCGCCGACCGCCGGGTTCAGCGCCAGCGTGAAGAGGAACAGCACGACGGGTAGCCACGCCTTCTGAACCCGCTTCTGCAGGTGCTGGAACAGCACGATGAGGATCGGGACCGCGATGACGAACCCTCGCACGACGAGCGTGCCGAAGAAGTTGCTGATGATCACCCACCGCGAGCTGTCGACGAAGACGGGGGAGACGAAGACGATCCACGCGGCCGGCAGCGCGATCAGCAACGACAGGCCGTAGAAGCGGAGGAGCTGCCGCCGGTCGCGTTCCCAGTACAAGCGGATGAGGACGAGCCCGAGGGCAATGGGGAGCACGACCGCAGGGTGGGTGGCCTGGCCGATGCCGGCGAGGACCGCGGCTTCGACGTAGCGCTGCCGGCGCCAGCACCCGATGGCGGCCATGAGGAGCGCGGAGCCCCAGATGAAAGGGAGCTGCCCGGTGATGGGTGCGATCACCAGCGCCGGGTTCACCAGCACGATCGCCGCCCACCATCCGTGGCGAACCTCGGGGAACGCCCAGAACATGGCGGCGACGAGCCCGACGAAGCCGAGGACGAGCCAGAGCGTGACGACCCAGTCGCCGAGCAGCGGGTGGAGGAGCGCGGCCGTGAACCAGGGGAGGAACCCGTACGGGAACGCGAACGCCTTGCCGTGGCCGATCACCGGCATGTGGAACGGGATGCCGTGGCCTTCCCAGAAGCGGTCGCTCACCCACCACACGTGCCCGTAGTTGCTGATCGAGTCGTGGGAGACGAACACTCGCTGCCGGAGGATCAGGGCGAGGACGACCGCCCAGACCACCAGGACGACCGCCGCTACGATCCTTCCAGCTTGCGGCGTTCCTTCGTGCTCGACGGTGTCCGCCGGCGCTCCCGCCGTCCGCAGCCGGAGGCTCCTTGCGCCGAAAGGCCCTTGCAACTTCGACTCCTCCCGACGCTCCTGCCCGGTGCCTCGCAGCCGTTCAGACTGAGGAACGATAGCCGTGCCCGGGTCTGAAACCCCGTCTCACCGGCCCTCGCCTCCAGAGCATTCAGACCCCGCCCTGTTCCTGGGGTTACGGGGTCTGGCCACCGCCGCTCTGGCCCTTCCGGCCGTGCCGGCGGTGGCCGCGGACCGGTCACCGGCCGGCCTCCTGCTCGCCGCCCTCGCGGTCGGAGCCGGCATCGCCACGGCGGAATGGGTCCGCCCCCGATCGGGACGCCCCGGGCCCGTCCTCGCCGTCCTGGGAGCCCTGCTGGTGGTCGTGACGGGCTGGCTGCTGCCGCAGGCAGACGTGGCGCCCACGACGGTGCTCCTCGGCGTGGGGGTGGGCATGGGCGTGGGTCTTGCCGGCGGCGGCGTCGGCGCGCTGCGCGGAGCGGCAGCGGGCGGCGCGCTCGCCGGCATCGCAGTCCTGGCGCTGCTCGTCGCCGTGGACGGGGTGCACGGGACCGCCTGGGCGGGTCTCGTCGACGGCGTCGCCGTCGCCGTAGTCGGTGTGGCCGGCGCCGTCGGCGGCACCGGTGCTGGTCGGCGGCCGCCCGGCTCCGTGTGGGCGGCCGCGACCGTGGCCGTGGTGCTCGTGGCGGGGGTGACGTTCTGGGTCGGGGCCAACTCGTCCAGCGTGACGTGGTTCGGGTCGCAGGTCGCCCACGGTCCCCGCGACACGCGCGAGGTGGCGATCACCTTCGACGACGGCCCCGACGACCCGTACACGCTCCGCATCGCGCGGATCCTCGACGACCACGGCGCCAAGGGGACGTTCTTCATGGTCGGGAAGGCGCTCGACCGGCGGCCCGACATCGCCCGGGCGCTACGCGCCGACGGGCACCTGCTCGGCAACCACTCGTACCACCACGACTCGTGGCGGTGGCTGGATCCCCGTTATCCCGAGCTCGAACGGACGCAGCAGGTGTTCCGGCGGCGGCTCGGGGTCTGCCCGACCTTCTTTCGTGCGCCGCACGGGCAGCACACGCCGTTCCTGGCGCACGAGGTCGGGAATCACGGCATGACGATGGTCGGCTGGGAAGTGTCGGCGGGGGACTGGAAGACGAAGGACGCCGGGCTGGTGGCGCGGCGCGTGCTCGACGAGGTGGAGCCGGGTTCGATCATCGTGCTGCACGACGGCCTCGACGGCAGCGTGACGGCCGACCGGTCGGTGCTCGTGCGTGCCGTCCCGTTGATCCTCGACGGCCTCGAGCGCCGGCACCTCGAGCCCGTCCGCCTCGACGCCATGCTCGGCGAGCGCGGCTATGGCGACCACTGCTGACGAGCGGCCCCTTCGCGGAACGAGGTCAGCTGCGGGCGCGGCGGCGCCGGCGACGCGACGCCCGGTACGCGGCGACCGGGATCATCGCGAGGTCGATCGCGGCGTCGACGAGCCGGGTGCGGGAGCGGAAGACCGGCACCGGGACCTTCACGTCGTTGCGGACGCGGTAGCCGAGCCGGCAGAGCACGACCGCCACCTCGACGGTCTCGCTGTACTTGTAGCCCTTGTAGTAGTCGAGGGCGTCGGCCAGCGCGGCGGCTCGGAAGATGCGGTACCCGGACTCGACGTCGCGGAGGCGGTGGCCCGCCCAGATCGACGCCCAGGCGCTCACGACCCAGTTCCCGAAGCGTTTGTAGAGCGGGTAGGTCGAGAGGTCGCGCTGGACGATCAGGGCATCGAGGCCGTCGGCGACGGCGATGTCCCGCAGCTCGTCGAGCACACCGAGCTCGTGCTGGCCGTCGGCGTCGACCGTGTAGATGAGGTCGTCCTCGCCGATCTCGGCCGTGGCGAGGCGCTGACGCAGGTCGGTGAAGGCGAGGTAGTAGGCGGCGGACATGCCCCGGTTGTCGTCGAACGACAACATCCAGGCGTTGTCCTGCTCCGGCAGCCACTTCTCGATGACCTCGCGGGTGTTGTCGGTGGAGCCGTCGTCGACGACGACGAGCTCGTCCACCAACGGGTACAACCGCTCGAGGACGCCCTTGACGGTCGGCTCCTCGTTGTAGGCGGGGACCACGGCGATGCGTCGCGGCGTCGTGCGTGGCCGTTCGTCGTCACGTCGCTGTTGG
>DATFVT010000243.1:0-4143 GCA_035260105.1 Acidimicrobiia bacterium | reverse complement strand
ACGAGGTCGAGGCTGTCGGCGTCGAGGTCTTCCTTGAAGCGCGCGCTCTCGGTGACGCTGTCGGGCTCGACGCTCAAGACCTCGACGGCCACCTCGCGCAACACGCCGAGTGCTTCGTCACGTTCCATCCGGTCCTCCAGTTCCTACGGACGGTCGGGGTTCAGTGTCCCATCCCGAGGCCCCCGTCGACGGGAACGAGAGCTCCGGTGACGTATCCGGCGGCCTCCGAGCAGAGGAAGGCCACCACTGCGCCCACCTCGTCCGGCCTGCCGAACCTACCCAGCGGCACGGCTTCCTCCGCCTTGACCTGCCACTCGTCGGACAGGCCCTCGGTCATCGAAGTCACGATAGGCCCCGGTGCAACGACGTTGCAGGTGACGTTGCGAGGGGCTAGCTCGTGGGCGACGGATCGTGTCAGCCCGAGCAGCCCCGCCTTCGCGGCCGCGTAGTTCGCTTGCCCGGGTCCCCCACGGTGGCCGACGACGGACGAGACGTTCACGATCCGTCCCCATCGTGCGCGCATCATCCTCGGTGTGGCGCGCCGGATCGTGTTGAACGCGCCGGTGAGGTTCGTGTCGATGACGCGGCGCCATTGATCGTCCGACATGCGCGCGATGAGCCCGTCTTCGTTCGCGCCGGCGTTGTTGACCAGCACCCCGACGGGGCCGAAGGCCTCCTCGATCTCGCCGTACGCGCGATCGACCGCATCTGCATCGCGGATGTCGGTACGCACCGCGAGCGCGTCGGCACCGGCCTTCTCGACGGCTGCGCGCGTCTCCTTGGCGCCGTCTTCGTCGCTCGAGTAGCAGACGGCGACCCGACGACCGGCTTCGCCGAGCGCGACGGCGCACGCGCGACCGATACCACGCGAACCGCCGGTCACGAACGCGACCCGGGCTTCGGTCACGGCTTGCCCCACCGAAGCAGCGCGCTCGCCCACGTCATGCCGGCACCGAAGCCCGACAGGAGCACGAGGTCGCCCTCGCGCAGCCGTCCGTCGTCGGCAGCCTCGACCAACGCCAGCGGAATCGACGCCGCCGACGTGTTGCCGTACCGGTCGATGTTCACGATCGTGCGGGCGGGGTCGATGCCCAACCGGGTGGCGGCGGAATCGATGATCCGGATGTTGGCCTGGTGTGGGACGAACCACGCGACGTCCGACGCACCGACGCCGGCGCGATCGAGCGTCATCCGGGCGGAGTCGACGACCGCCCGGACCGCCCGCCGGAACACCTCCTGCCCCTGCATCTTCAGGTACTGCTCACCGGCGGCGATGGTGTCCGGCGTCGACGGCATGCGGCTGCCCCCGGCGCGGATCTCGAGGAGCCCGGCCGCGGAGCCGTCGCATCCGAGGTCCCAGGCGAGGACGCCGGGCCCGTCGTCCGGTGACCGGCTGAGCACGGCGGCCGCGGCGCCGTCGCCGAAGAGGATGCACGTCGCGCGGTCGTTCGGGTCGATGATGCGGCTGAGCGTCTCGGCCCCGATGATCAGGACGTGGTCGAGGTCGCCGGTCGTGAGGAGCGACGAGCCGACGACGAGCATGTAGACGAACCCGGCGCAGCCGGCGCCGAGGTCGAACGACCCGCAGCGCAGCCCGAGCGCTTCGCCCACGAACGCGCCGGTGTGCGGAATCGGCTGCTCGGGGGTCGCGGTCGCGACGATCAGGAGGTCGACGGCATCCGGTGGGATCCCGGCATGCTTGATCGCGGTCGTGCCGGCGTCGATGGCGAGCGAGGCCGTCGTGTCCGAGTCGGCCGCGATGTGTCGTTCGCGGATGCCGGTTCGTTCGACGATCCAGGCGTCGCTGGTGTCGACGCGCCGTTCGAGGTCGGCGTTCGTGAGGAGTTGTTCGGGGACTGCGGTTCCCCAGCCGTGGAGGCAGGCCCGCACCGCTACGCGACTCGCAACCAGGCGACGGGCTCGCCCTCGCGCAGCCGCTCGCCGTCGTGCGCGAGGAGACCGGCGAGTACGCCGCGGAACGGGCTCCGGACGGGCGTGGAGACGCCGGGGCCCTCGATCACGCCGACTGCCTGCCCGGCGTCGACGCTCTGCCCGCAGACGATGTCGTGGCCGAACCGGGGGCGGAACACGCCCACCGAGGGTGCCACGATGACGCGCTCGGGCACCATCAGATCTTCGCCTTGGGCGAGTGCCGTCTCCATGGTCATGGGACCTCCGTGAGCGTGGGGAGATCGTCGGGGGTGGCGATCCCCGAGACTGGGACATCGGGCACGATCCGCTTCGCCAACGCCGCCAGCATCGAGCCGTGGCCGACTTCGAGGCAGCGGGTCGTGCCCGAGGCGACGAGCGTCTCCATCGACGTGCGCCAGCGGACGGGATCGGTGACGTGCACGGCGAGCCGCGAGCGCCAGCCGTCGGCGTCGGTGTATGGCTGCGCGTCACCGTTGGAGACGACCGGCGCGATGGACCCGGACAGCGGGACGTCCGTCAACTCCGCCGCCAGCGCGTCCGCGGCCGTGCGCATCAAGGGCGTGTGGAAGGCGCCACCGACGTTCAACGGCGTCGCCCGCTTGACGCCGAGCTCCTTGGCCCGGGCCGAGCCGGCCTCGACGCCGTCGGGGGTGCCGGCGATCACGACCTGGCCCGGCGCGTTGTCGTTGGCGATCCAGCATCCGTCGGGCGCCGCGCTGCACGCGTCTTCGGCCTGCTCCAGCGAGGCGCCGAGCAGGGCCGCCATGCGGCCGGGATGGGTGTCGGCGGCGCTCTGCGTGAGCTCCGCCCGGCGGGCCGCGAACCGCACCCCCTCCTCGAGGGGCAAGGCCCCGGCGGCGATGAGGGCGGTCACCTGCCCCAGCGAGTGTCCGGCGAACGCGACGGGCGGCTCGATGCGCTTCTGCACGGCGTCCCACGCCACGAGTGAGGTGAGCAGCACGGCGAGCTGGGCGTCGCGAGTGCGGGCCAGCTGCTCGCCGGGAGCGTCGAGGACGAGCGAGGAGAGCGGCTCGCCGAGGGCGGATTCGGCCCGGTCGACGACGCTCCACGACGGGTGGGCGCGCCACGGCGCGCCCATGCCGACGGTTTGAGTTCCCTGACCGGGGAAGATGACGGCGATGCCCACGTGCTCGCTTCCGCCCGACCGTGTGCTTCATGCTCCGACCAGCCGCTCCCGGGCAGGGTTACACGCCCGGATTGCCGACGGGAGAACGGCGTGTAACGTCTCGATTCCTCCCATGGCGATCGATTCGGACGCGCTCGTAGCCCTCCTCCCGCACCGACCGCCGTTTCGGTTCGTCGACGCCGTGGACGCTCTCGAGCCGGGGGTCTCGGTACGGGGCCGCTACCGGGTGACGGGGGAGGAGGCGTTCCTGGCCGGGCATTTTCCGGGCAATCCGGTCTTTCCCGGTGTGCTGCAGCTCGAGGCGTTGGCGCAGACCGGTGCGATCGCGGTGCTGGCGGACGAGCGCTATGCCCGCAAACTGCCGCTGTTCGGCGGGGTCGAGAAAGTTCGGTTCCGCCGCCTTGTCCGGCCCGGCCACGAGCTGCTCACCGAGGTGGAGCTGGAGCGGCTCAGCACCCGCGGCGGCTGGGGACGGGGTCGGGCGACGGTCGAGGACGAGGTGGCGTGCGAAGCGCGTCTCTTCTTCGCGTTGGCCGCGGCGGAGTAGCTATCCGGCGGAGGAACGACGCTCGGGATCGAGCTCGTAGACCTCGGCGCGAGGAGACGGCTGACTCTCGGCTTCCTCCTCGTCCTCCTCCAGGGCGATCTCCCTGGGGTCCTCCCCGAGCAGGAGCCGGGTCTCGACGTCGTCGGGCATCGGAGGCTCGTCGCGGATCCGGCGCCACGGCGCCACCACGATGACCAGGATTGCCGCGAGACAGGCCGCGCCGACGAAGATCGCCACCCACTGGTTGGTTTCGAGGGCCAGATACATCACGAACTCCGCGCGCTCGGGGGACACTCTACCGGCCGGCTACCCCCGACCCGCGCATTCCGAACCCGGCCGGAGGTCGTCACGGGGAGCGGTGCCCGGGGCGGGACTCGAACCCGCACGCCCTTTCGGGCAATGGATTTTGAGTCCATCGCGTAAGCCAATTCCGCCACCCGGGCCTGGATGGAGATTACCGGCGGACCCTCGGTCGCCCGCGGCGATGCCCAGGCGCTTGGCGATCACCTCGTTCACG
>DATFVT010000242.1:0-2774 GCA_035260105.1 Acidimicrobiia bacterium | reverse complement strand
TCCCCCGGCGGCCGCCTTGGCTGCGCGACGAGCCCGGCGTCCGGCAGGCGATCGACGCCGGCGCGGCGCTGGTCACCTTCTCGGGGGACAAGCTGCTCGGCGGCCCCCAGGCCGGTGTGGTCGTCGGGCGCGCCGACCTCGCGGCCACGCTCGCCGGGCACCCGCTGGCGCGGGCCGTCCGGGCCGACAAGCTGACCCTCGCCGCGCTCCAGGCGGTGGCCTTCTCCTATCTCTCTGGGGATGCGACGACGATCCCGCTCTGGCGCATGGCCACCGCGCCCCTCGACCGGCTGCGGGCCCGGGCCGAGGCCGTCGCCGCCGCCGTCCCGGGCGCCAAGGTGGTCGACACCGACGCCGTCGCCGGGGGTGGTTCCCTGCCGGGGCTGACGATCCCGTCGGTGGGCGTCGCCGTCGACGTGGCGGCGCCGGCGCCGGCTCTGACCCTGCTGCGCGAGCACGACATCGTGGCCCGTGTCGAGGACGGTGCCGTCGTCTGCGACCTGCGCACGGTCGACCCGGCCGACGACGAACGCGTCGCCCGCGCCCTCGCCGCCTCCGGCTGACATCGCCGCGTCGTGCGCACCGTCGCGACCGCCGGCCACGTCGACCACGGCAAGTCGTCACTCGTCCAGGCGCTGACCGGCACCGACCCCGACCGGTTCCCTGAAGAGAAGGAGCGCGGGCTCACGATCGACCTCGGCTACGCCTTCACGACGCTGCCGTCGGGAGAGGAAGTCGGGTTCGTCGACGTCCCGGGCCACGTGCGGTTCATCAAGAACATGCTCGCCGGCGTGGGCGCCGTCGACGTGGTGATGCTCGTCGTCGCCGCCAACGAGGGGTGGATGCCCCAGAGCGAGGAGCACCTCCGGATCCTCGAGCTGCTCGGTGTGACCTTCGGCCTCGTCTGTGTGACCAAGGCCGACCTCGTCGACGACGAGACGCTCGAGATGGCCCGGCTCGAGGTCGAAGACCGCCTGGCGCGGTCGGCGCTGGCGGGGTCGCCGATCGTCGTGTGCGACGCGCTCTCCGGCCGCGGGCTGGAAGACGTGCGTGTGACGCTCGACGGGGTCCTCTACGCGGCGCCCCGACCCGTCGACCGCGGGCGACCCCGGTTGTGGATCGACCGCGTGTTCGCGGCGAAGGGCGCGGGAACGATCGTGACCGGGACCCTCGTCGGCGGAGACCTTCGCGTCGACGAGACGGTCGAGGTCGGACCGCAGGCGAAGCGGGCGCGGATCCGCGCGATCGAAACCGCGCGTCGCAAGCTCGACGCCGCCGTGCCGGGCACCCGGGTGGCGCTCAATCTCGCCGGTCCCGGGATCGAACGCGGCGCGCTCCGCCGGGGTGACGCGGTCGTGCGGCCCGGGCAGTGGACGCCGTCCGACGTCGTGGACGTAGCGCTCGAGCCGCTCCCGGGGAACGACTTCCGCCGACGCGCCCCGCTGCAGTGCTACGCGGGCTCCGGCGAGCACGCCGCGCTCCTCCGCGTGCTCGACGCCGAGAACCGGTACGGGCGGCTGCGTCTGGAGGGGCGTGTGCCGCTCGCGCCCGGGGATCGACTGGTGCTCCGGGACCCGGGTGAGCGCAACACGGTCGGTGGCGCCGAGGTGCTCGACGTCGCGCCCACCGGGCGCGCCCGCGACGCGGCCGCCGTCCTCACGCTCCCGCTGGGAGCGAGGCTCCTCGCCCGGGAAGGATGGCTGGCGGTCGACGACCTCGCTCGGCTGGCGGGCGTCGGAGCGAACGAGGCGGCGGCGCTGGCCGACGACCTCGTCCGGGACGGCGCCGTGCGCGCCGGCGGATGGCTCGTCGACGGGAACGCTCTCGCGGCGGTGCGGGCGTCTGCCGCCGTCCGTACCCGCGACCATCACGAGAAGTCGCCGGTCGACCGGGGCATCGAGCTGGCATCGCTCGCGTCGGCGGTGGGCATCGACGCCGAGCGTTTGCGGGTGGCGCTCGAGGACGACGACGAGCTCGTCGTCGAACACGGCTACGTGCGTGCCGTCACGCACCGGCCGCGGGTGACGGAGTCGTCCGAAGCCGGCGCACTGCTGGAGGCGCTCGAAGCCGAGCCGTTCGCGCCCCCCGAGCCGGCGTCGGTGGGCGCGGACTCCGTGCTCGTGCGGTGGCTGGTCCGCGAGGGTGTCGTCGTCGACCTGGACGGCATCGTGTTCTCGGCGACGGCCCTCGAGGAAGCCCGGCGGCGGATCCGCGCCGCGCTCGCAGACCGGGGCGCGGTGACGGTGGCAGACGTGCGCGATCTCCTCGGCTCGACCCGTAAGTACGTGCTGCCGATCCTCAACCAGCTCGACGCCGAGGGCCTGACCCGCCGCCGAGGCGACGAGCGGATCCCGGGCCCCGCCGCCTTCCGCGCCTAGCCCACCTCGTCGCCGGCGGCGGGTTTGCCGACCGCCGCAGCAGGAGCCTGCGACGGCGACGGCTGGAGGTCGACCAGCAGGCGGCGTTCGGCTTCGGTGAGGCCGCCCCAAATGCCGTGGGGCTCGCGAATGCTGAGCGCGTAGTCGAGGCACGCGACCTGCACCGGGCACGCCGCGCAGATCGACTTGGCCTTGGCCTCGCGGGCGTCGCGCTCGTCCTTGCGCTCGGGGGTGGTCGGCGGGAAGAACAGCACGGACTCGGGGCCGCGGCATGCCGCCCGCAGCTGCCAGGTCCGCTCCGTCATCTGGATCGCCACGGGCCCCCTCCCGGTCGATCAGGCGCGGCGACGGTATCCCCCTGCCCTGGACTCGACAAGACCCGAATTGCGCAGTATC